>JAGLMC010000018.1 GCA_023140215.1 Alphaproteobacteria bacterium | reverse complement strand
AGATGAACCGGAAACATCATTTTTACTATCAGGTAAATTAACAGCATCCGGCAATGAATTAGATACATCACTACCAATATCATCAACGCTCTCTCCATCATCAAGCAAAACAGCAATTACATCATTCACAGGCACATTTTCAGTACCGGCTTGCACAATAATTTTGCCCAAAACACCATCATCAACAGCCTCGACCTCCATCGTAGCCTTATCAGTCTCGATCTCGGCAATCACGTCACCGGCCTCTACACCATCACCTTCCTTTTTAATCCACTTAACAAGATTTCCTTCCGTCATTGTCGGTGATAATGCGGGCATTAAAATTTGTATGCTCATTTTTCAACCTCCAATAATACATCTGTCCAGAGCTCAAAATCTTCAGGTTCAGGCGAATCTTGTGCAAACTGTGCAGCCTCATTTACGATTGCTTTTATCTCTTTATCAATCAACTTAATATCCTTTTCAGAAACGCTGCCATCTTTCAGCATCTTTTCTTTCACATTGGCAATAGGATCACGCTTATCTTTTACAGCTTGCACTTCTTCCTTAGTACGATATTTTGCAGGATCGGACATAGAGTGCCCACGATAACGATATGTCATAACCTCAAGAATATAAGGGCCATTACCGGAACGTATATAATCAAGAGCTTGACGCGCAGCTTTTTGCACTTCAAAAACATCCATTCCATCAATCTGCTCACCTGGAATACCATACCCCTCACCACGTCTGTAAAGCTCTCCGGCAGAAGATCGAGATACACTAGTACCCATGCCATACTTATTATTTTCAATTACAAATAAAACAGGTATTTTCCAAAGTGCAGCCATATTATAACACTCAGCAACCTGCCCCTGATTTGAAGCACCATCCCCCATATAAGCTATAGCAACACCGCCATCTTTTTTATATTTGTGAGAAAATCCAAGCCCCGTACCAATAGACGCTCCGGCTCCAACAATACCATGTCCGCCAAAAAATCCTTCATCACGGCTAAACATATGCATAGAACCGCCTTTACCTCGAGAATATCCATCAATTCGTCCAGTCAATTCAGCCATAATCCCTTTTGAATCCATACCACAAACCAACATATGAGCATGATCACGATAAGAAGTTACAACTGTATCTTGCTTTTTCTGAACCGAATTAATACCTGTAACAACAGCTTCCTGACCAATATAAAGATGACAAAACCCACCAATAAGTCCCATACCATAAAGCTGCGCAGCTTTTTCTTCAAATCGCCGAATCAACAACATTTCACGGTAAAGAGCCTTAATCTCATCCATAGATAAATCATTGGCGCTATTAGAAACATTGCTTAATTTTGTCTTCTTTTTCTTGGTTTTCTTTGGCACTATAAGAACAAACCCCACTAATATAAATTAACTGATTTTATTTAAAGACTCAGAACGAAAGGTCTTTACTACTATATTTCATTCAAGCAAGCCAGCAAAAACCAACTACTTGTGCAGTGCAACATACTGAAATGAAAGGAAAAATTATAAATACAGCGATTTTTAAAATTTAATTGCGCAAAACAGCTACTTCATCGACATATTTATACCCAAGCACCATACGAACACGTTCTTCTAAAATGTCTTTACTAACAGATCCGGGACGCAGCATACGAACTTTTTGTTCTAAATTTTGACGATCAGCTATTAATGATGTTTCTTCTAGCGACATTGTAGCCACTGAATGTTTTAAAGAAATCAAATTAAAAACACTGCGATTTCCCTGAAGCATATGGTAAGGAAAATAAAAACAAAGGCACATACCTATGAGTGTTAAAAGATTTCCACGAATAATATAATGCCGTCTAAATAATCTGTTCATATAACCATAGAATCACAAGTGATTCGGCCAGTCAAGAAAGAAAAATAAACAAAGTCAAGCGCTTAACGAGAACCAAATCAGAACATCCACAATTAAGTGATTCTTTTGGCTCAATTTTTGTAATTCTTAGAATATATAAATATTATGCAAAACGTTTTCTTTTAGAATCAAAAGATATTGATGAAGAACGTAAAAATCCGGCACCCTCATAATGCGCAGAGGATTTAAGAAACTCTTCAATACGTAAAAGCTGGTTATATTTTGCAACACGGTCAGAACGAGAAAGTGAACCTGTCTTAATCTGTCCTGCATTTGTAGCCACCGATAAATCAGCAATAATAGAATCCTCGGTCTCACCTGATCTATGAGAAAGCACAACACCAAAACCCGCCCTTTTAGCTAACTCAATAGCTTCCAATGTCTCACTTAATGTTCCAATCTGGTTCACCTTTACAAGAATGGCATTACCGGCTTTTTCATCAATGCCGCGCTGTAAACGTTTTGAATTTGTTACGTAAAGATCATCTCCGACCAATTGAATTTTATCACCAATAGCAAGAGTTAAATTCGTCCACCCTTCCCAATCATCCTCATCCAAACCATCTTCAATAGATACAATAGGATATTGAGCGCAAAGATCTTCATAATAACGAATCATTTCATCAGAAGAAAGTATTCTACCCTCTCCGGCAAGATCATATTTACCATCATTGTAAAATTCACTAGATGCAGAATCCAGAGCAATAACAACATCCTTACCCGGCTTGTATCCTGCTCCTTCAATAGATTTCATAATAAAATCAAGAGCTTCTTTTGAAGATTTAACAGCAGGAGCAAATCCCCCCTCATCACCAACATTTGTATGATAACCGGCATCAGAGAGCTGTTTTCTCAAATTATGAAATATCTCAACACCTGTACGAAGCCCTTCCGAAAAATTGGACGCGCTCACAGGCATAATCATAAATTCCTGAATATCAACCGGATTATCAGCATGAGCGCCACCGTTAATAATATTCATCATCGGTGTAGGCAAAATATGAGCATATGACCCGCCAATATAACGATAAAAAGGCATATCCAGTTCATTCGCCATAGCTCTTGCTGTTGCCAAAGAAACACCAAGAATAGCATTTGCACCTAATTTGCCCTTATTCTCCGTCCCATCAAGCTTAATCATAATCCTATCAATAAACATTTGATCTTCAGCATTCAGACCAAGCAAAGCCTCTGCAATAATCGTATTAACATTATTTACAGCTACTTGAACGCCCTTACCAAAATATTTATTTTTATCACCATCTCGAAGCTCCATAGCTTCATAAGCACCAGTTGACGCACCGGAAGGAACAGACGCTCGTCCTTTAGCTCCACTTTCAAGAATAACATCAACCTCTATAGTAGGATTACCACGGCTATCAAGAATTTGGCGGGCACGAATATTGAGTATTGCAGTCATTTGAATATCCTCAAATATAAGATAGATTTGAGGTGATTTCTAACATAGCTATTGATAAAAATACAGTAGTTTAAGCTTCTTCATCAACAACATCACCACGCAATGACGGGGCAAGTTGATTATCAGAAAACCTTGCTCTTAGCGCAAGTATCTGTTTTTGCATTCCGTCAACGGTTGCATCAATTCCAACTCCAAGAGAAAACATTGCGTTTATTTCTGATGTTCTATTGAGAAACTTCATAGTAAGCTCTCTTGCACGGGAAGACATCCCAATTCCATTATTACCGGCTATCCTACGCCCCGCCTCTAAAAGACTTGTTGCGGTTCCAGATCCAAGAACAGAAGTAGACATCACAGCAATATTATGCTTGTTGGCAACTGTAGCAGCATTTAAATAATTTGAAGCACCGGCTATCATTGTCATTTAAGCAATTCCTTTGCCATTATAGTAGTCTCCTGACTATATCTTTCTATTATACACTATTTTTAGAAATTTTATCAAATTTTTGTAACGTAGAAAGCAAAGCTTCCATATCATGTAAATGAACCATATTAGCCCCATCTGATGGTGCGCTATCAGGGTCTTGATGCGTCTCCATAAACACGCCAGCCACTCCAACAGCAATAGCAGCACGCGCTAAAACAGAAACCATCGTACGATCTCCACCAGATGACGCACCTTGACCACCCGGTTGTTGCACCGAATGTGTAGCATCAAAAATAACCGGATAACCTGTTTTAGCTAAAATCGGCAAAGACCGCATATCAGATACAAGAGTATTATAACCAAAACTTGTTCCACGTTCACATAGCATAATATTATCATTTCCGCTTTCGGCAATTTTATTAGCTACATTTTCCATATCCCAAGGCGCTAAAAACTGCCCTTTTTTAACATTAATAACTCTCCCAGTTTTAGCAGCGGCAATCAGCAAGTCTGTTTGTCGGCATAAAAAGGCAGGTATTTGCAATACATCAACAATATCAGCAACCTCCGCGCATTGTTGCTCGGTATGCACATCTGTAATTACAGGCATGCCAAACTCTTTTTTCAAATCAGCAAAAATCGGGAGAGCTTGTGTTAAACCAATACCGCGCTGTCCTAATATACTGGTACGATTAGCCTTATCAAAAGAACTCTTATATATAAAAGAAATATTGAGTTTATTGGTAATTTCAACGAGCGCACCACACATATCAAAAGCATGATCTCGACTTTCCATCTGACATGGTCCCGCAATCAGAATAAAAGGGAGATTATTTGCAATCTCTATAGATTTTAGTTTTATAGTTTTTTGTAACATGTTCTATTCTTTTTTTACTACATTATAAATAAGTCAGGCTTTAAACTAACCGACTTTGATCCAGAGCTGCCTTAATAAATGAAACAAATAGTGGATGTGGATCAAACGGCTTGGATTTTAACTCTGGATGAAATTGAACTCCAATGAACCACGGATGATTCTCACGCTCTATAATTTCAGGAAGCTTGCCATCTGGCGAAAGTCCGGAAAATTTCAAGCCTCCGGTCTTTTCAAGAATATCTCTATAAGACATATTGACTTCATAACGATGACGATGACGCTCACTTATTTCATACGTACCGTAAATTTCTGCAACTTTCGAGCCCTTAGCAAGTAACGCCGGATAAGCTCCAAGGCGCATTGTTCCGCCCTTATCTTCATTATTAACGCGCTGCTCAATACGATTATCTTTTACCCACTCAGTCATCAAACCAACAACATTTTCCTTACAATCACCAAATTCTGTTGTATTAGCATCAGCAATCCCGCAAAGATTGCGCGCAGCTTCAATAATAGCTAATTGCATACCAAAACAAATCCCGTAATATGGAATATTATGCTCACGCGCATATTGCACAGCCTTAATTTTCCCCTCAGCTCCACGCTCTCCAAAGCCCCCCGGAACTAAAATACCGTGAATGCGTCTAAGATGCTGTGTCGGATCTTCTTTTTCAAAAACCTCGGATTCAATAAATTTAAGCTCCACCTCAACATTATTAGCAATTCCGCCATGAATAAGAGCTTCATTCAACGATTTATAACTATCCATTAAATTAGTATATTTACCAACAACAGCAATACGAACCTTACCTTCAGGCTCTTTAATGCGATGCATAATATCTTCCCAAATAGAAAGATCCAGATCAGTATCAATATTTTTAAATCCAAAACTATTCATTACCTGCACATCAAGCCCTTGAGCATGATAACGCAATGGAACTTCATAAATAGAACTGGCATCAAGAGCAGGAATAACTTTTTCCTCATCCAAATTACAAAAAAGCGCAATCTTGCGTCTTTCACTCGCATGAATTTCCCTATCAGCACGACAAAGCAAAATATCCGGACGAATACCATAACTCATCAATTCTTTAACCGAATGCTGTGTAGGCTTGGTTTTCAACTCTCCGGCAGCGGGAATATAAGGTAATAATGTTACATGCAAAAACAGAGCTCTATCTCCGACATCATTACCGAACTGACGAATAGCCTCCAGAAA
>JAGLMC010000017.1 GCA_023140215.1 Alphaproteobacteria bacterium | reverse complement strand
CGTTGCAAAACACTAGTATAAATCCGGCCTGTTGTAGTGTTATCAGCAGCTTTAGCCGGTACACCCGTAAAGCGTTCATAATGACCCAAATCAAGATCAGTCTCCGCACCATCATCAGTTACAAAAACCTCACCATGTTGGAACGGACTCATTGTTCCGGGATCAACATTCAAATAAGGATCAAGCTTGCACAATCGAACAGAAAACCCTCGCGCTTGTAATAATGCACCAAGCGCGGCAGCAGCAAGTCCCTTTCCTAATGAAGAAACAACGCCACCGGTAATAAATATATATCGTGTCATTTTATTCCGCTACAGGTGCAGATGGTGGTTCAGAGAATTTTACACCAACATCCTCTTCAATTTCAATAATTTCACCTGCTATAGGTGCAGATTCATCAAGTGTATCTAAAATACTTTGCGAACTTGTATGCTTCCCAGCTAAAACCCCTAGAATTAAACTTGTACAAAAAAAAGAAACAGCACAAAATGTTGTTGCTTTAGTCAAAAAATTTCCCATGCTTTTAGCTGAAGCCACACTTCCAAGGCCTCCACCACCGCCACCGATGCCCAAACCACCGCCTTCAGAACGCTGAAGAAGAACAAGTCCTATAATGCCAAGGGCTAAAAATAAATGTATAACGAGAATAACTGCTTCCATGGGGCAACCTTATAAGCCTTTTTATGCACTAAGCGCAATAGCAAGAAACTGATTCGCTTCAAGACTTGCGCCACCAATCAAGCCACCATTAACATTTGGGGTAGCTAATAACTCAGCAGAATTCTCTGCTTTCATTGAACCACCGTACAAAATACGCAGTTCTTCGGAAATCTCAAGCTGTTCTTGCAACTTTTTTTGTATAAAGCCATGCATAATTCTAACATCATCAACACTTGCAGTCTTACCGGTTCCAATCGCCCAAACCGGCTCATAAGCAAGAACAGTATTTTTAACCGTCGCAGAAGAAGGAATAGATCCAGACATTTGCGAAGCAACAATCTCCAGCTCTCTACCCTGCTCACGATCTTTTTCTTGCTCACCGACACATATAATTGCAGTTAAACCGGCCTCATGAGCCTTTGCAGCCTTAGCAGCTACAATCTCATCTGTTTCACCATAATTCTCTCGTCGTTCAGAATGCCCGACTATAACATATATTCCGCCAGCATCTTTAATCATTTTAGCAGAAACATCACCGGTATGAGCGCCATTGTCATTTTTAGAGCAATCCTGTCCGCCAAAAGTCACCACATCATTATCACAAAGAACATCACGAATAGCTCCAATATGAAGGAATGAAGGACAAACAACAAATTCACAACGCTCTAAAACAAAAGAATTTTCATGGATTTTATTAACAATATTAACAATAAGAGAATTTGCCTCCTCAATAGTTTTATTCATTTTCCAATTACCAACAATAAGTTTTTTCATAGTAATAATGTTCCTTGATTATTGCCCCTTTAAATTACGATGCTTATAGTGCATGTTCAGAGAATATAAAATCAAGCCCTTAGACAGGTATCAATATGGCAATGAAAATATTGCGCGACAGCGCATCCGGTGGATTAGGAAAATTTATTCTTTTTGGATTTCTGGTTTTAGCAGTCGGAGGACTGATTATGACCGATGTTGGCGGTTTTTTTAGAGGTGGAGTAAGTAACTCTGATGTTGCTGCTATCGGAAAAGAAAAGATATCTATTCAAAGTTTTGACCGTACTTTACGTATGACTTTAAGCCAAATTGGTCTTTCACCGCAAGATGCTTACAAAGCAGGCTACGTTAATCAACTACTAGCTTCTGAAATTAGATCTTCTTTACTAAGTCAGGCTGCAAAAAAACAAGGAATTTACGTTGATAAAACACGCATAACAAAACAAATCAAAACCATAATAGCTCCTTATGTTGAAGAAGGACAAAGTGAAAAAGATATATTGAACAGAATTTTGTTAAATCAAGGAATGAGTGAAAAAGACTTTATCGAATCAATTGGTCAAGACACTAGAAACAGCCTTTTAACAGCCGGTCTGAGTAATGGTTTTGCAGAAATATCAGAAGATATTGCCCGTGATTTATATAGGCATAAAATGGAACAACGTGACATAGAGTATGTTGTGTTTATGAATAATGAAATTAAAAATATTTCAGTGCCAACAGATAAACAGCTAGAAGGGCTTTATCTCAGCACCAAGGAAAACTACGCACAACCGGAAATGCGTCGTTTTAAGCTTGTAACAATAAAAGATGATGCATTGAAAAAAACGCTGGAAATTTCCAAAGAAGAAATAAGAAATATATATGACGATAATATTGATCTCTATACAACAAATGAAAGTAAAACACTCGATATGGCTCTTTTAGATACAGAAGAGCATGCAAAGTTCATTATTTTCACTTTGAATAAAGGAAAAAGCCTCAAGGATTCTGTTAAAGAAATAACAAAGAAAACCACTGGATACATTGGTGAAAAAGATTTTGAAAAAGAAGATCTAGTCGAAAACATCAAAGATAAAGTTCTAACAGCAACTAAAATCGGAACTATTATAGGACCTGTTCAATCACCTTTAGGCTGGTATGTCGTTGTGGTTAAAAAAATAACACCTGAAAAAATCAAGAACTTTGAAGATGTTAAAAAAGATATCAAAGAAGAGCTTATGGAAACTCTTCTAATTGACCAGCAATATGCACTGGCAAATAATGTTGATGATTTACTAGCCTCCGGTTCTTCTCTTGAGGATGTTGCCGAACAGATTGACTTGAACATTCAAATGCTTAGTGCTGTTAATCGTTATGGACAAACAATGGATAATAAAGATGGACTTGATAAACATAAAGAAATAAAAACCACCATTCTCGAAGTAGGCTTTGAACTGGAAGAAGATGAAACCTCTCCGGTATTTGAAGCAGCAAATGGACGGTTTATGGCTATTTATCTAGAAAAACTTACATCTAAAACTTACACTCCATACAATAACGAGATTAAAAAAGAGCTATCATCACGCTGGATAAACGATCAAAAGCGAGTCAGTAACCGTATAAAAACTATGAAGTATCTAGCCGATTTAAACGAAAATAAACAAACGCTTGAAAATCTTGCTAAAACACACAAAAAGACGCTATACACAAAAACAAACATCAAACGGGAAGATGATCCTAAAGGCATATTAACAATGCGTTCGGTTATGAATTTGTTTGAAGCAGACATAAACCGGACAATTCTTATAGATATAGATGGAGGAGTTGCTATTGCCAATATCAAAAACTTTAAATGGCCTGAAGAAATAACTACAAAAAGCACTGGATTCGAAGAGCTAAAAAGAGATATTTCTGCAAAAACTCAAAGAGAAGCTTTAATGATGTATCTGGAAAAAATACAAAATCAATATAACGCAAAAACCAACCAGACTCTTTTAGAGCGCGTATATGGTTCTGAAACACAAAATTATTAGTAATATGAATTTTTCTCCATCAAAAAAAGAATTTGAAAATAACCATAATGCCGGTAAAACCCAGCTTGTATGGACATGGATAGAGGCAGACTTAGAAACACCTGTTTCCGCCTATCTTAAATTATGTGGAAATAAACCACATTGTTTTTTATTAGAATCCATAGAAGGTGGCAAAGTTTTAGGACGTTATTCAGTTATTGGATTTGATCCTGACTTAATCTGGACATGCTTTAAGAAAAATGTGGAAATTACAAACCACACTGGAAAAAAGAAAATTACTGATATCTGCGCACTTGAATCTCTACGTGAAAATATTCAAAACAGCCATATTGATATTGTACCTGATGACCTGCCGCCAATGGCAGTTTCTGGTCTATTTGGCTATATTGGTTACGATATGGTACGTCTTATTGAAGATATTCCAGACACAAACACCGATGATCTTGGTATAAAAGACAGTATTTTAATCCGGCCACAAATTCTAGCAATCTTTGATAATGTCAAAAATATGATCTGTCTGGTTACTCCAGTTTATGAACATAATAACAATGCAGATAAAATTTATGAACAAGCGTGTATTCGACTTTCAAAAGCTATTAATAAACTAAACGGATCAATTGACCCTAATTTGCTCCAAAATGAAACAGCATTTGAAACACCACTTAATGTCAAATCAAACACAACCCGTGAGCAATACTATGGAATGGTTGAAAAATCTATCGAGTACATCAAACAAGGGGAAATTTTTCAAGTTGTACCGGGACAACGTTTCAGCATAGATTTTGATCTGCCATCTTTTGCACTATACCGTACTTTGCGACGTTTGAACCCATCTCCTTTTATGTTTCATTTGAGTTTTGATGATTTTGCATTGGTTGGTTCAAGCCCTGAAATTCTTGTACGTGTACGTGATAACATTGTAACAATACGGCCAATTGCCGGAACTCGCAAACGAGGCACAACACCACAAGAAGATCAAGAACTTGCAAACGATCTATTATCCGATGAAAAAGAACGCGCTGAACATTTAATGCTTCTTGATTTAGGTCGCAACGATATTGGACGAGTAGCTGAATTTGGAAGCATTAAAGTTACAGATCAATTTATTATCGAATATTATTCACATGTAATGCATATAGTCTCCAATATTGAAGGAAAGCTTAAACCTGATCTGGATATTGTTGATGCATTATTTGCCGGATTTCCAGCAGGAACAGTTAGCGGAGCGCCAAAAGTCCGCGCGATGGAAATTATTGAAGAGCTGGAAAACAGCCGCCGGAGCTATTATGGCGGAGGTGCCGGTTATTTTTCTGGAAACGGTACACTTGATTCATGTATTGCTTTACGCACAGCCATTGTAAAAGATGGTAAAATTCACGTACAGGCTGGCGGAGGTGTAGTTGCAGATAGTGATAAAGAGCTTGAATATCAAGAAAGTACAAACAAGGCCAAAGCCATTATTCATGCGGCTGAGCTGGCAATTGAGCAGGCTGCAAAGAAATAAGCTTTTCCGTATAATTTAAAGCTATAGATGGATTTTGTTTAACAACAGCACTAACAGGAACAATCGTAAATCCTCTTTTTTGAACATCCGGTAACCATTCCTTAAGTGCCTGAAAAGTTACATCTTTGGGATGCCCGATAGCAACAGCCACACCATTCTTTAAAGCAATCCTTTCAGTTTCAGAAAAAGCCTTTCTTACAGCATCGGGAGTATCAACATGATCAAGAAACACATCACGCTCGGCATAATACAACCCATGTTTAGCAGCAATAGCACCGGCTAGAGAATTATGGATCGTTTTAGAATCCACAAAAATCAAACCCTTATCAGAAAGCATAGACATAACATGATGCAAAATAGCTTCATTTTGGGTCACTTTACTGCCCATATGATTATTAATCCCGACATATCCATCAAAGGAATTAAACATTTCTTCCAGATTTTTTGTTAATTGCATTTCATCCATATCATCTAACAATGCAAGAGGGCCCGGATCTAACTCACTATTTAACGGTTCCATAGGTACATGAATAAATAATTCATGCCCCTGAGCTTTTGCTTTTGAGGTTATCTCCTTAAGTTTTGGCGCATATGGTAAAAAAGACAATGTTAACGGTGAATCTAACTCAATAAACTTATAAGAACGAACACGATCCATACCAATATCATCAATAATAATGGCAATTTTAGCCTCGCTTCCAAAAGCTTTAAGCTTTTCAGGAGCTTTAATCTTTATTTTCTGCTCTTTTATAATTTCTTCATTTTCTTTTTGAATAGGTTCCGGTTGAGGAATATGAAGAAAAATATCCTCAGTTATCTCTTCAATAGAACTCATTTCATGAATAACAGATTGTGTAGCTTTTAAATCTTCAATTTCACTAACATCCAGTTCAAAAGCATCCATTCCCTTCTCTATTTCAACAAGAGCTGAATTATAAGTAACATTATTCTCATTAATTTTCGTATTGGCGAAATCAACCAACAACATCAAGGTTGCACCGATAACAACCAAAAGCATTGTTTTTTTAGTATCTTTTTTGGGTTTAACAAAACGCAACATTTTATAATCATACAAACTCATGTGCTATACGTGAACTACTACAATTAAATAATACATTTTATCCTATTGCATTTCATCTTGCATTTTACACCAACTTTAAGCGATAAAGACTTCCATGATTGTACTTATTGATAACTATGACAGCTTTACCTATAATCTGGTTCAATATTTTGGAGATCTGGGTGAACCTACCGAAATTTACCGTAATGATAAAATTACAGTTGATGAAGTTCTGAAACTTTCTCCAAAAGGCATAGTAATTTCTCCGGGGCCTAGTGACCCGAATCATGCTGGAATTTGCCTTAAACTGATTAAAAAAGCTGCTGAACATAATATACCGCTTTTCGGTGTTTGTTTAGGACACCAATGCATAGGGCAAGCTTTTGGTGGTAAAATTATACAAACACATCCAGTTCACGGCAAAGTTTCAAACATCACTCACAATAATAAAAGCATATTTAAAGACTTATCTTCACCATTATCTGTCACGCGCTATCATTCTTTAATAATAGAGCATGAAACAAAGCCTGAATGTCTTGAAATTACAGCAACAACCGAAGACAACATTATTATGGGAGTTTCTCATAAAGAAAAACCTGTGCATGGTGTACAATTTCATCCGGAAAGTATAGCCACAGAATATGGACATCACATGCTTAAAAACTTTATAGAGCTATTATGATGAAAGAATTTTTAAAACATATACAAAGTGGTCAGCATTTAAGCGAAGAACAAATGACCAGAGCCATGAACATTATTATGGATGGAAAGGCTAATGAGTCACAAATTGCAGCCTTTCTTATGGGTTTATCCGTACAAGGCGAAAATGTTGAAGAAATCACAGGCGCAGCCAAAGTTATGCGATCAAAAGCACAAACCATCAAAGCGCCATACGGTGCTGTTGATTGTTGTGGAACAGGCGGTGATAAATCCGGCACTTATAATATATCAACAGCCGTTGCCATCGTAGCAGCAAGCTGTGGAATTCCCATGGCTAAACATGGAAATAGAGCAGCAAGCTCAAAATCAGGAGCAGCCGACGTTCTGGAAGCTCTTGGCGTAAATCTGAACCTAACCACCGATAAGCTGGAAGAAGCATTAAGCAAGCTAAACTTCGCATTTCTAATGGCTCCAAATCACCACGCAGCTATGAAACATGTAGTACCGGTGCGAAAAGAATTAGGCGTGCGAACAATATTTAATCTATTAGGGCCTCTAGCCAATCCGGCAGGAGCTAACCGTCAACTAATAGGAGTTTTTGATCCAAAATGGCTTAGACCTATGGCAGAAGCTTTATGTAATTTAGGAACTGAACGAGCATGGCTTGTTCACGGTTCTGACGGACTAGATGAAATCACAACAAGCGCATCAACAACCATAGTCACGCTTGATGAAGGTGGAAATATCGAGGAAGGAATCTTAACACCGGAGGATTTTGGCATAGAACAATCAAATCTAAATGAGCTACTAGGTGGAAATTCTAAAGAAAATGCAGATGCTTTACTTGCTGTATTAAAAGGAAAAAAAGGAGCTTATCGCGATATAGTTTTAGCAAACACCGCCGCAGTTTTATGCATACATAGCGGTGAAAGTAATTTAAAGTCCGCCGTTAAAAGAGCGGAAAACAGCATTGATAACGGATTAGCACTGCAAACCCTTGATAACTATATTAAATTTTCACAAGAAGCTCTGAAAAAATGAGTATTCTTGATGAAATATGCGCTAGAAAAAAAGATCATGTGGCCAAACAAAAGATCTTAATCTCACTCGATGTTTTAAAAACGCAAATTAAAGATGCACCTGAGCCTAAAGGATTCATAGACGCACTTAAAACTGCTAATACTCCTGCAATCATTGCTGAAGTCAAAAAAGCATCGCCTAGCAAAGGGGTCATACGACCCGATTTTGACCCGGTTCAAATTGCTAAAATCTATGAAGAAAATGGAGCTACTTGTATTTCAGTGCTAACAGATGAGCCATATTTTCATGGTAAAGATAAATATCTAAATGAAATAAAAATGGCTGTTTCTCTGCCTCTTTTACGAAAAGATTTCATAATTGATCCTTATCAAATCTATGAGTCTCGCGCTCTGGGAGCGGATTGCATCCTGCTTATCATGTCAGCTCTTTCCGATAAACTAGCCACAGAACTATACTCTTTAGCAAATGAACTTGATATGGATGTTCTAGTTGAGGTTCATAATAAAGATGAACTAAAACGTGCTTTAAGTTTTTCACCAAAAATGATTGGAGTGAATAACCGTAATTTAAAAACTTTGGAAGTTAATCTGCAAACATCTTATGATCTGGCTAAAAATATGCCAAATAATATTTTAAAAATATCTGAAAGCGGTATTTCAAATAAAAACACAATTAACAAGCTAACAAGCGCCGGTTATCACGGTTTTCTCATAGGAGAAAGTTTAATGCGCCAGAACAATATAGCTATGGCTATTGCAAAATTATCAGAAAACAATTGACACAGACCATGAACTAAACTAGAACAAATAGTGTATATCTATCGAATCGCAGAGGGGAAAGCGATTCAACATGAAAGAGGTTTATAATCTGATGCTAACACGAAAACAACGTGACTTATTATTGTATATTCATGAACATATGACCGATGAAGACATAGCACCGTCTTTTGAGGAAATGAAAAATGCTCTCGGCTTAAAATCAAAGTCAGGAATTCACAGGCTTATTTCAGCTCTTGAAGAACGCGGTTATATTAAGCGACTTCCACATAGAGCCAGAGCACTTGAAATTATACGCTTACCGGAAGGTTTTACTAATAAAAAAAATATAGAAACAACAAAACCAAAGTCTGAACAATCTCTTACACCGGTGTTACAGGAAAGTGACTCACCTTATGAGCCTATTCCCCTTTTAGGTAAAATTGCTGCCGGAACACCTATTGAAGCTATTTGTGATGAAGGTAATTCTATTGAAATTCCTCCGGGATATGCAGGTTCAGGAGAGCTTTATGCTCTTTCAGTTGATGGTGAATCTATGATTAATGCCGGTATTCA
>JAGLMC010000016.1 GCA_023140215.1 Alphaproteobacteria bacterium | reverse complement strand
AATCGTGAAATGCCTGATGTACATGGTAGTCTTTCCATTGCGCGTATTGACGGCAATATGTTTCCTGTGATTCCAATCCTTGCCCTTTTTTAACCTGTGCTTTGGAAGAAACACGGCAGTAAATAACCGCATCCTTGAGGTCATGTGTTTGTTTATCAAAATCTAGCATGAGTCGTTTCCTTTCCGGCTCTGATCTGTTTCAGAGTTAGTAGCTGTCACAAAATCTCCAATAGGTTTTTTATGATTTAATTCTATCTTATATTTGTTTCTGAGTGCGGGTTTTGTGTGGTTTTTTATATCTTTTCCACAAAGCGCTTCCATTGCTTGTTGTAAAGGATGAACACCAAAACCAAGCGAAACGAATTCGCAAATAATTGCCCAGAGCGTTTGCAGAAATTCTTCTTTCTGCTTGTCTGTTAAATCGCTTTCCTCCAGATAATGTTCATATTTTTCAACATCAAGGGTGAATGTAGGAAGTGAAAACTTTGGTTCTTGATGTGGAGTTTTGCTTTCTATGAGTATGTCTTTTTGTGTTTTTTCTGTCATGGTACCTTCCTTCAAGTTTTCATCATGTTTTCATTACGCACCTCTTCTCTGTCATTAGAACAAAAGAGGAACGATATACGACTTTTTTTAGTTTTGCAAGTCCGCCGGAGCAAATAATTTAATTCTGTACTTCAATTCACTTACCTTGATTTATTTTTCGATAGTGTAGATTCATGTTTTAGTTCGTGCTGCGTATCAGGCTTGTGGGCAGCCTTTATAACAGCATCTCGTTGCGTAGTAAGGTCTTGCTGTGATTTTGCGTCGGAAGCATGCGAAGGAGTTGTTTCTTTTTGATGGCTTATTTCTCGGTAATAGTCCTGCAATCGGTTTAGTTCCTGACGTGCTTGCGGAATCATGGCTTGAAGTTTGAGTAAATCCGTATCGTTGAAAGATCGTGTTTCTTTAAATTCGCCTGTGGTCTTGTCTTTGTATATCCGGCCTATTGAGGCGTTTACGAATGTTTTGTCTTCAAAATCTTGTTTCCAAAGTTTTATATTTACAGCACCGTCCTTGAAGGTTTGCAAGGGTGGTTGTTTTTTATTTTGTGTGTTCATAGTCTTCTCCTTACTTTGGTTTTGTGAAACCGTCACTGTGACGGTTCTTTTATAATTGGATGATGCTCATTTGAGCGTTTATCCTGTGATTGATTGATTTTGGCTTGTTCTAAAACGGATTCTCTTTGTTCAATTAGCCAACGGCTTTTAGCTTCGATTTTTTGTTTTGTCATCCGTTCTAACGCAGCTACGGTCTGCACTCCAACAGTTTGAATGCTGTTCATGGTGGTTTCTGAAATTAGAGACCGCACATTGTTCCTAGAGGGTGATTTACTTGATTCAAGTTCATGTCGTAGATTTAAAATCTTCTGCTGAAGGTCTCGTAACTCCACCAGCTTTTCTGCTTTATATTTTTGAAATGATGGAATAGCGTTCCATGATATATGCTGTGCCATTTTATGCATCCTTTCGTTTATTGCGAGTCGCTATGAAAAGGATAGGCTTTCTAATTCCTGCAAAGCTAACGGAGGGCTTCCTGCTTTTTTTGTTTTTTTCCTTTAATTTTCCTGTTTTTATTATGGAATAATAAAAAGCTTGATTAACGGGATTTGTTTCTATATAAGCGTAATATGACAAAAGACATTATTGAAAAATATTCAGTTATTATTGCAAAAGACCCTAAAACTGGTCAGATACTTGCTGAAAGATGGGAAACAGAAAAAGGCTTACATGATCCTAAAAAAGGTTTTCCTGCTTACAGAAGATGGGATATTGAAACCGGTAAAGTGATTCAGGAATGTTACTGTAAAAATGGAGAATTACATCGTGATGGTGATAAGCCCGCGAAAATTAGTATTGACCCACGTACAAATATGCTCACTTCTGAAGAATATTATGATGAAGGTGTAGAACATCGCTCAAATGGTCCTTCGCAAATTCTACGTGATGCAGCTACCGGCAAAACGGTTGTAGAAGAATGGAAATAAAAAGGAAAGTTTCATCAGGAATATGCTGGTCCACCAGCCTATTTTTTCCGCAATTCCAAAACGAATGTCATTGAAGAAGAAGCATATTACGTCAATGGTAAGTTACACAACACGGAGGGGGCTGCCTTTATTGAACGTGATCACGATACTGGTAAAATTTTAACTGAAGAATATTATTTGAACGGTCAGCTACAACCTCAATTTCAAAAAACACCACCCAAAACACTTGATATATAATATTGCGTATAATTATTATTGTAATGTTTCTTAGAATACAGTGAGAGCCACTTTCATTTGATCTTTTATGGACAAACAACTCGGCGTTGTTTTACAATTTCATCATAAATTAACTTCGTTGTTTTTTCGTCTGATTATAAACGATATAGGGTTATATCTGTGGATTATGCGGCTTTTATGAAGTTTAAAAATGTATTTGAAGACTGCGACTCTTTGACTGTTCAGTCAGCAATCTTAGAAGAAGTACGAAAATATGTTGAGAAGCATATAGGAAAAGATCAGTACCCGTATAGTAGGGATAAATATTTTCATTTTTATGAAAATATTGAGAAGCAGACAGGTCAACCTCGTAAAAAAACTATAAACACTGTTAATAAAGCTGCTAAAGAACTTGGAAAGAAATATTTTGATAACGTAAATAGTCGCTTTCGTGAAGGAAAGCACGAAACAAATTTTGCTTTTGCAATATATTACTGGTTTCATGCCTTTGTCGAAGATAAAACTTATGCAGATAAGATTGATCGTAAGATTCTTGAAGCTTATTCAGAATTAAAACCAAAACTAAAGCAAGAATTACAGAGTGTAAAAGCACGTATTAAACAAAAAAACATAGATGAGTCGGCTAAAACAGATGGGCATTCTGAACTTCAAGACGAAAACAAACAAACTTTTAAAAGAACAGAGGATGAAGAACACGGGAAATCCTTAGATCAGACAGAAAGACCGGAAATACTCGATTATACAACCAAAAGCGATTGGCTTAGTCCATATAGCTCTGCTATCCTCTTTACCGGACGTCAAAAAGAAATAGAATGTCTGGACAAATTCGCCAATGAGGAAGCTGCCTTTAAGCTATGGGCAATTATCGGCCCATCCGGTGCGGGTAAAACCCGTCTGGCTGTACATTGGACGAATAAATCCGAAGATATTACAAGTTGGGATAAAATTATATTGGAAACACATAATTCCAATCA
>JAGLMC010000015.1 GCA_023140215.1 Alphaproteobacteria bacterium | reverse complement strand
CTCAAAGTAGTTTTCTCCCAAGTATGCGGTATTATATTCACACCAAAAATATTCTCCTCGACCTCATTAACAGTCAAAGAAATACCATCAAGAGCAACAGAACCTTTTGAAGCTATAAAACCGGAAAGCTCTTCAGGAACAGATATCCGTAACCTATAAGACTCCCCGTCAGGCTTAATACTTTCAAGCGTTGCAATGCCATCAACATGACCGGAAACAATATGCCCTCCCATTTCATCACCCAAACGCAAAGATGGTTCAATATTGACCTTATCTCCAAGCTTCCACTCACTCAAAGCCGTAACAAAAAGCGTTTCCGCAGAAACATCGACTGAAAAAGACTTTCCTTTAACCTCAACAACCGTAAGACAACAACCGGAACACGCAATTGACGCTCCAACTGACCTTTTATTGAGATCAATATTAGTCTCAATAACGATCCTTTTATCAGATCCGTTATCATCAATTAATCTAATCGTGCCTATATCTTGTATTAACCCTGTAAACATTGCAGAACTCTAAGCCTTACTCTTATAAATTTCCAGTAAATCTTCACCCAAAAACACAGTTTTTTGCTTCTCAAGCTCAAAATCAGTTTCAATATTAGCAATATCACTCCCATGTAACGCATCAAGGCCATCAATTCCAATCTCATGAGACGACTTAAACCAAAGAAATTGATCACAAAATCCAGCCTCTAGAAATGAGCTATTAACCTGAGCGCCTCCCTCAACCAACAATCGAGTAATACCCCGCTCTGCCAAAAATTCTAAAACAGCACTAATATTATATGTATCAACATCACTATTTGTAAGAATAAGGACATCGTCACCACCAACGCCCAAATGATATTCTTCAGAAACTCTACCTCTGGAATCCAGAACAATACGCAAACTATTATGCTCCAGCCCCAAAACTCTAGTTGTTAACAGCGGATTATCAGCTAGAACAGTACCAACACCAACCAAAATTGCATCATGCTCAGAACGCATTAAATGTGCATATTGCTGAGCCAATGCGCCTGTAATCTTTGTTTTAAGCCCGCGTTTACTAGCAATCTTGTTATCTGAACTTGTAGCACTTTTCAAAGTCACAAATGGTCTGTTTTGCGTCACCCTAAAAATAAATCCGGCAATCAGACTCATTGCCTCTTTTTCCAAAACTCCAAATTCAACATCAATACCGGCATCTTTAAGCATAGCCACTCCACGCCCCAAAACCCGCTTATCAGGATCACCGCACGCAATAACAACACGCTTAACACCGGCTTTAATCAAAGCCATTGCACAAGGTGGAGTTTTTCCATAGTGAGAGCATGGCTCTAAAGTAACATAAACAGTTGCTCCTTTTGCTGAACCACCAACATTCCCCAAAGCAACTATCTCTGCATGAGGCCTCCCACCATCCTCAGTCCGACCACGGCCAATCACAACACCGTCCTTAACAATCAAACAACCAACAGACGGATTAGGCCACGTACGCCCAAGCCCACGCTTAGCCAAATTAAGAGCCATACGCATATAATCTTTATCTGACAAAAAAACCATATTAAATCAGGATGCTTTACGCCCGTTAACAGGCAAATTCTTCAACTCTTCGAGGAAATCATTAAAATCATCAGTATCATTGAACTTCTTATACACACTCGCATAACGGATATATCCAACAATATCGAGTTCAATAAGAGCTTTCATAACCTGAGCCCCTATATCAGCAGATAAAATTTCATGTTCTCCTTGAGATTCCAACTGACGCACAATACCGCTTGCCGCCTTTTCAATCTGAGAAAACTCAACCGGACGCTTACGCAAAGCTATTTGCATAGAGCGAATAATTTTATCACTATCAAACGGCTGCCTACGATCACCCACCTTAACAACACTCATCTCACGAAGCTGTAAACGCTCGAAAGTAGTAAAACGCTCCCCACATTCCGGACAGGAACGACGGCGGCGAATAGCAGCGCTATCCTCTGTTGGACGTGAATCCTTCACCTGCGTTTCTTCATTTCCACAAAATGGACAGCGCATTCAATCTCCTTATAAATCAGAATAAATCGGGAAACGGGCACAAAGAGCTTCAATCTTAGCCCTAACAGCCTGCTCAACAGCGCTATTGCCATCCTCGCCATTAACAGCCAAGCCATCCAAAACCTCAACCATATACTCACCAACCAGCTTCCATTCATCCACCCCAAAGCCACGACTTGTCGCAGCAGGAGTCCCAAGCCTAACACCAGATGTAACCATCGGTGGCTCAGGGTCAAACGGCACAGCATTCTTATTACAAGTCATACCGGCACGCTCCAAAGATTCTTCAGTAACATTTCCAGTTAAACCTTTAGGACGCAAATCTAAAAGCACAATATGCGAATCCGTTCCACCGGAAACAATATCAAAACCACCCTGTATTAATACATCCGCCAAAACCTTTGCATTCTCAATAATCGCCTTGGCATACAACTTAAATTCCGGCTTTAACGCCTCTCCATAACACACTGCTTTTGCAGCAATAACATGCATAAGTGGCCCACCCTGAATACCAGGGAAAATAGCTGAATTAATCTTCTTAAAAATATCCAGATCATTAGTTAAAATCATACCGCCACGAGGGCCACGAAGAGTTTTATGTGTAGTTGTAGTTGTCACATGTGCATGCTCAACCGGACTTGGATATGAACCACCGGCAATCAATCCTGCATAATGCGCCATATCCACAAACAAATACGCACCAACATCATCAGCAATCTTACGAAAACGTGCAAAATCAATATGACGCGGATAGGATGAAGCACCGGCAATAATCATTTTAGGCTTATGTTCCTGCGCCAAACGCTCCACCTCTTCATAATCAATCAAAGAATCCTCTTTACGCACGCCATACTGAACAGCATTAAACCACTTACCGGACTGATTAGGAGCAGCACCATGTGTCAAATGACCTCCGGCGGCTAAAGACATTCCTAAAATTGTATCACCGGGCTTTAACAAAGCCAACATTACGCCCTGATTAGCTTGCGAGCCGGAATTAGGCTGAACATTTACATATTTAACTCCAAATAATTGTTTGGCACGCTCACGCGCCAAATCCTCAATAACATCAACAAATTCACAACCACCATAATATCTGCGTCCGGGATAACCTTCCGCATATTTATTAGTCAAAACAGTACCCTGCGCCTCCAAAACAGCTTTTGAAACAATATTCTCCGAAGCAATTAACTCAATTTGCGTTTGCTGACGATTTAATTCTGCACGAACAGCCTCACTAACCTCAACATCACTACTTTCAAGGCTATCTGTAAAAAATCCATCCATAACACCATCACTCCCTATAACTTCACTCATAATTCAAATCCTTTTCTTTTCTGTACCAAGTTTATCAACGCGCCGACTATGCCGACCACCTTCAAATTCCGTATTCAAAAATATTTCAACACACTTTATAGCGGTATCAACATCAATTAAACGCTCACCAAATGCCAAAACATTAGCATCATTATGTTGACGCGCCAAAGCCGACATCTTTTCATTCAAACAAAGAGCAGCCCGTACTTTTGGAAATCTATTAGCCGCAATTGAAATACCAATGCCAGAGCCGCAAATCAACACACCGCGCATAACATCACCGTTTGTAATAGCCTCCCCCATAGCATCAGCAAAATCAGGATAATCTACAGAATCAAGAGAATCCGTTCCCAAATCCACCCATTCAATCTTCCCCTCAAAATGAGCTTTAATAGCTTTTTTAAGCATAAAACCCGCATGATCACTAGCAATAGCAAACTTAACCATAATAATAAAACTAACCTTAAATAATTTCAGAAACGCAATATACGAAACACAATGTATAATGTGTTAACGCCCCCTAAATCAATCCCTTCTTTTTCATGACATACTCAAGCCGTCTAAGAACATTACGTTTAAGCACACTCTCATCCGCACTAATCGGCCCTTGAATTGAAACCTCAGTCAAACTCTTGGTATCCATAGCTGAAACTTTGACATACTGCCCGACAGGATAAAACTCAATAATAACCTCCCTGCCTTTTAACAGCTCTCCCATAACAGCTAATCATCAAACTCCAGAGGTTTTATTTTTGGCAAATGATAGCTATCCTGCATAAACACAGCCCACAACAACCCACATGCACCAAGAAAAAACGGTAAAATACCATTAAGAATCATCGAATAATCATATAGAAAAAAAATATCATACAACGGAACAAATAAAAAAAGCAGTGGTGAAAATACAAATGAAATAATACAAACATATGGATAATGACAAAGCGCACTATAAAAAGTTTTAGGCAACTGCATTAAATAATCAAAATAATCACCATGAAAAGGTATCCAGCCATTTTGATTTATATAATCACTTGAAAATTCCGAAACACGATCAACTACAATGAAATAAGCTATCAAAAAACCGGTCACAAATAAAAAAATACTCACAAAAAAAATTGAAACTGAAAAAAGAGTATACAGCGCACGAGTTTTTCTTACTTTTGGCACAATTGCCTCTTAAAAACCACCGGAGAAATTGGTTTGATGAGCCCAAAAGCGCTCAAGCATCTGCAAAGTCTTGTTAAGCTCATCCAAACGCTCCACAGTAATTTCCGAGCCTTCTATTTGCGCCTCATGACGAACAAACATATCAGAAATCATAGTCTTAAGATCAAGCCCCTTTTCAGAAAGCTTAACACGAATAGATCGCTTATCATGAACAGAACGCTCCTGAACCAAATAACCGTTCTCTACCATCTTCTTCACATTATAAGAAACATTAGACCCCAGATAATAACCGCGTATTGTTAATTCTCCAACAGTCATCTCATCATCACCGATATTATAGAGAATCATACTCTGAACATTGTTAATATCCTGAGTACCTTTCTTATCCAGTTCAACTTTCAAAACATCAAGAAAATGACGGTGTAAGCGTTCAATAAGCTGTATAGCTTCATAATATGGTGTAGGTATCACAGACTAAAGCTCCAAATAATAATTCTTATAACATGGATAGTGCAGATATGTTAAGAAGAGGTCAAGGATGAAAAAGCACTCCTACCACAAACTACACTTAAACAACACAACATTATTAAATGTTTTTTATTCAAAAACAACTTGTATAGTTGAGGACATATTAGTTTATGCATCCCCGTTTCCCAGAAAGTGAATGAAAATAACTATAAACGAAAGCACACTTGCTAATTAAATAAAAAACGAACAAAATCAAATTAAATATCATTTCAAACTAGATACCACTAAAGAAAGACTTTCCAGACACTCATGAAATTTATCGGTATCCTTTTTGTCTTTATCTGTACCTACGGTGGCCTTTTGGTCGCAATGCATTTCGATATGCCAAAATTCATGGGTCTAATGAACGTAATTATGACCGCCATGCCGGGTGAATTTATCATAATTATGGGCTGTGCTGTCAGTGCCTTTATTATTGGAAATTCAGCAGAGACTGTAAAATACTCTATAAAATATATGGGTTCACTTAAAAAACCTTCCTCATATTCAAAAGACGACTATATAGAATTATTCAGTATGATGTTTACCGTATTTAAAATTGCAAGAACAAAAGGCTGGCTAGCTCTGGAAAACCATATTGAAGCTCCGGAAGAAAGTGACGTATTTAGCAAGTTTCCAACATTTCAAAATAATCATCATGCTCTTTCATTCCTTTGTGACTATTTAAGAATCATATCACTTGGCAGTGACAATCCATTTGAAATTGAAGCTTTAATAGACATGGAAATTGAAACAATTGAAGCCCATGAAGGCCATCCGGGACATGCTGTTCAACAAATGGCAGATGGCATCCCTGCTCTTGGCATCGTAGCTGCCGTTCTTGGTGTTATTAAAACAATGGCCTCTATTACTGAACCACCAGAAGTTCTTGGTAAAATGATCGGTGGCGCTCTTGTTGGAACATTTCTAGGAGTATGGCTCTCTTACGCATTTGTAGCTCCAATTGCCGGAGCAATGACAGTAAGGGCGGAAAGTGAAGTAATGTATTACAAATGCATAAAAGTCTGCCTAATAGCTTTCCTGAATGGCTCTGCTCCGCAAGTAGCTGTTGAATTTGGACGCAAATTTATTCCACATGACATACAACCGGGCTTTCTAGAGCTTGAAGAAAAACTAAATGAACTACCTTCACCAAGCTAAAATCAGAGTGTCGTAAATGGCTAAAGAAAAGAAAAAAGATCAAAAGAAAAAAGAAGAAAAGGCCTCCGAACAGCCTATTATTATTAAAAAAATTAAAAAGGGCGGAGGTCATCACGGCGGTGCTTGGAAAGTAGCATATGCTGACTTTGTAACGGCAATGATGGCATTTTTTCTACTTCTATGGCTTTTAAACGTATCAACAAAAGAAGAGCTAAACGCCCTCGCCAATTACTTCGACCCGACACATCCAAAAGTTTCAGCAGCCACAAGCGGTGCAGGTGGCGTTATGGGAGGCCTTAGCCTTCAACCACAAGGCGCAAAGTCAAAAGCATCTAAAACAAAACAAAAAATGGATAAAATCAAAAAAGACGCACGAATAGAAAAAGCAAAAGCAAAACGTAAGAAAAAAGAATCAGATAACTTCAAAACAACCAAAAAGGAATTAAAAGAAGCTATTCTAAAAGATGCAGAACTTGCATCTATGGTAAAAAATATAATTATTGATATAACACCTGAAGGCTTGCGCATTCAAATCGTTGATGAAGACGGCGAGCCTATGTTTGCTTCAGGAAGTTCCAAAATGTTTGAAAAAACACACACCCTCATAAGTAAAATTTCTAAAATCATCCAACCGCTTACAAACGAAATTTCAGTTCGCGGACATACGGACAGTGTACCATATGGCAATAATGCAGATTACACAAACTGGGAACTTTCTACAGACAGAGCCAATGCAAGCCGTCGGGTTTTACTAGAATCAGGGCTATCAATGAATCGTCTAAATAATGTTATCGGTAAAGCAGATACAGAACCACTAATACCGGATGCTCCAGACAACGCTAAAAACAGGCGCATCAGCATCTTACTGTTAAAAGAAGAACTAACAAATCCAGACTATGACAAACTGATTGAAGAAGATGCAATGGATGCTGAATACGAAGATGACCTTGAAAACGAAGAAGAAGACATTGACGAATTCAACTCAATTCCAAATCAAATCCCAGTCGGAACATTTCGTAAAACCCCGGGAGAAATACAGTTCCCTTAATCAAACTTATTATTCTTTGGAAAACCATTAGGAGGCAAACGACCGGCCTGCGCACGTTTACCAATCCAAGGTGTTATATCCTCAACAAGAGTCGTTCCTGAACCATACTTAAACTCCAGCCCTCTTCCAATAACAAAACTCTTGGCATCAGAAAAACCGCCATCCTTAAACCTCTGTAAAATAACACCTTTACCGCGCCCCATCTCCGGTAATTCAGCAAGTGGAAAAACCAGCATTTTACGATTCTTGCCAATTACAGCAATACTATCATGACCCACAGAAATAGACCTACACAAGACAGCCTCAACAGCTCCCCTAACATTTAAAACCTGCTTACCACCCTTAGTCTGCGCCAAAACATCTCCGGATTTTACTATAAAACCATGTCCGCTACTAGATACGACAAGCAACCTCTGCTCCGGTTCATAAAGGGTCAAAGACACGATATCAGACTCATTTGGAAGGTCAACCATAAGTCTTAAAGGCTCTCCAAACCCACGACCGGACGGCATTTTATCTCCTCCAAGAGTATAAAATCTCCCATTAGTAGCAAATGCCAAAATTTTATCAGTCGTTTGGCATTCCAGAACAAATTTCTCCCGATCGCCATCCTTATATTTAATATCTTTAAGCGAATGACCATGCCCTTTCATCGCCTTAACCCATCCTTTAGAAGAATAAATCACGGTAATAGGCTCTTTTTCTATCATTGCTTCATCAAGATTAATAGACACAGCCACAGGCACGCCGCCAATCACAGTTCTACGTGCGCCAAGAATTGTATCCTGTCCAAACATTTTCTTCAGCTCTTTAACCTGCTTTTTAATCCGTGTCCATTGTCGAGCCTCAGATTTAATAAGGCTTTCAAGAGCCTCTCTCTCTTCAACAAGCTTTCCATACTCTGCTTTAATCTCAATCTCTTCAAGCTTATGTAACCGACGCAAACGAAGGTTCAAAACCGCTTCAACTTGCACCTCGGACAGCTTAAACGTTCTAACCAACTCAGCCTTAGGATTATCCTCAAAACGAATAATACGAATTACTTCATCAATATTAAGGTAAACAATTAAATACCCGGACAAGACCTCCAAACGATGCAGAACCTTTTCCAAACGAAACCGAGTTCGACGCACAAGAACATCTTGTTGATGATCCAGCCACTCACGCAAAACATCTTTTAAGTTCATAACCTTAGGAACAAGCCCACCAGAAAGAACGTTCAAATTGAGGTTAAAACGCGACTCCAGATCACACGCTCTAAACAGAGCTTCCATCAAAAGACTTGCATCAACATTCTTGCTTTTTGGTACAATAATGAGCCTAACATCTTCCGCACTCTCGTCACGAACATCATCAAGCATTGGTAGTTTTTTCGCATTAATTAACTCGGCAATTTTCTCAATAAGTTTTGATTTTTGCACCTGATATGGAATTTCAGTAACTACAATCTGATACATACCGCGAGAAAGCTCTTCCTTCTCCCATTTCGCCCTAACACGAAAAGCCCCCTTACCTGTTTCATAAGCCGCTATAATATCCTTTTCATCTTCAACCAAAGTCCCACCAGTTGGAAAATCCGGCCCCTTAACAATTTTAGCCAATATGGATACATCCGGATCTTCCTCCAGCATCAAAAGCATTGCATCACAAAGCTCTTCAACATTATGTGGAGGAATAGATGTTGCCATCCCAACAGCAATACCGCTTGAACCATTTGCTAATAAATTCGGAAAACCACCGGGGAGCACAACCGGTTCATTTTCAGACCCGTCATAAGTCGGACGAAAATCAACAGAATCCTCCTCAATTCCCCCTAACAAAAGCAAGGCAACATCAGTCAGCCTAGCTTCCGTATAACGCATAGCTGCTGCATTATCTCCATCAATATTACCAAAATTTCCCTGACCGTCAACAAGCGGATACCGCTGCGAAAAATCCTGCGCTAAACGAACCATCGCATCATAAACAGCCGTATCACCATGAGGATGAAACTTACCGATAACATCCCCAACTACACGCGCTGATTTTTTAGGGCGCTGTTGTGGATTAAGCTTAAGTTGATACATCGCATACATCAAACGACGATGCACAGGCTTCAAACCATCGCGCACATCAGGTAATGAGCGACTCATAATGGTAGAAAGCGCATAAGAAAGATATCTATCAGATAATATCTCGCTAAACGGCTGGTCTATAATTTTTTGATCTTCAAATACATTATCATCCTGCGTCATATTCTTCTTATCTTTCTAACACTTCAAAATTAACAGTTTTGGCAAATCGTTCCTGAAAACGCAAGCGTGCTTCCGGAATTCCCTTCGTATGATGTGTAAAAACCCAATGCTCAAAGAAATATCCGGACATCTGCAACCCTGTTAAAACATCTTCCATAGCCCCATCACCGTAAGATACATGCGATAACGGAGATAAAAACGAAGGCAACAGTAATAATTTATCCTTATAAGGTTCTCCGGCCTCACGGCTAACAGCTCTACCGGTTTTTGGACTTACATAAGCAAGATCCTTGGAATCGCTCCCTCCGGCGCATTTCGATAAATCGAGCGAAAAGCCAATCTCCTTGAGAAAAGCAATTTCCCACATAACATAAGCCTCACCCCAAACATCCGATTGCAACACTTCAAACAGTGCATTAAGCCCATGAAACAAGCCGGAATGACCATCACGCTCCGGCAAAGCTACATCACAAATCCCGCAAGCCGACTGCAATGCAGCCAGCTTTAAAGCCTCCTGCATAAAATGAGAAACAGGCGAATTTACAAGCTCCAAAGTAAAAGCACCAAGATCATCACTAACTCGCGCTTGCCAATTTACACTAACTAAATTACCGGACTCCAACGTCCCGCGCATCCTAGATCCCTTAGCTCCACGGACATATCCGGCATGTCGGCCATGATTTTCTGTCAACAATGAAACTACAGCCCCATTTTCTCCATGAGGCCTAACTGACAGAACTATTCCTTGATCTTGCCACTTTTCCATGTCACTAGAATAAGGTGATTCACAAGGATAAAACTAGACATCATGACAAATACAACAACAAAATCTGTAGGTATAGCCGGAACAGGAGCTCTAGGAAGCGCCGTTGCACGAACATTAATCAAAGGGATAAATGGATATACGCTTACATGCGCCTCTGATATCAAGCCAAATAAAAATCTCAATATTTCATATGTCAGCTTTACCGAAATGGCTCAAAACTGTGACCTTATAATTGAAACCCTGCCACCGCCTATAGTTCCTGACTTATGTGAAAAAGTCTTCAAAGAAGATAAGGATATGATTATGCTTAGCGCTTGCGCGATCCTTTTATTTCCCGAAATACTGGAGCGTCATAAGCGCGTTAACAGTCGCATCCTCGTTCCATCCGGCGCTCTTGCTGGGATAGACGGGGTCACAGCACTGGCGCAAATGGGGATCAAAAACGCTCACATAGCCTCAACAAAACCACCAAAAGGCTTCTCAAACGCTCCATATATTATCCAAAATAATATCAATCTGAACAAGATAAAAGAAAAAACACTTCTATTTTCCGGTAACGCACTTGATGCAGCCCAAGGATTTCCTGCAAATGTTAACGTAGCCGCCACACTTAGCATCGCAGGAATAGGCGCAGAAAAAACGATTGTAGAAATATGGGCAGACCCAAATGCAATTGGAAACTGCCATGAAATCAAGGTAGAAGGTGAATTCAGTTCAATAACAGCAAAAGTAGAGAATATTCCAGACCCCGCAAATCCAAAAAGCTCTATGCTAGCAGCTCAAAGTATTATATCTCTTCTTAAAAAACTTAACGAACCATTGGTGGTATTATGATACCTGCAAAACATTTTTATATGATTCGCCACGGAGAAACAAAAGCCAACGTAGCTCGGCTTATGGCCGGAAGTATAGACTCTCCATTAACAGAAAAAGGACGCGGACAGGCTAGAGCCGTACTGCCAATTCTGGAAAAGCTTGAAATAAAACCAAAAGCTATTTTCCACAGTCACCTATCCAGAGCCAGAGAAACGGCTGAAATCCTTAATAAAGCCCTGAATGTAACCATGAATGAAGAACCTGATTTTGCAGAACTTCATGCCGGTGAATGGGAAGGAGAACCATACGAAATATGCAAACCCATGACGCATGGCTGGTACGACCCTCCCGGCGGAGAAACATATCAACAATTTCTTAAACGTATTAAACGCGCAAAAATAAAAACTCTAGGCTTAAATGAAGCTCCTGTCCTTATCGTCTGTCATGGCGGTGTTTTCCGTGCCTTCTCAAAACTCTTTGGCATTGACAGCTTTGGAGTGCGGAATTGCCACCTATATGAATTCAGAACAGCAAAGACAACAAACAAATTTCCATGGCAAGCATGGCATTATGAATATTATAGAGACAATGAAGAAACTCTTTTATGTGATTGTTCACTAAAAAACATGGCTCCAATGACCAGACCTTCAACAATGACTCCAATTCCTATGGGTGAATCACAAGAAATCTCACCTCAAATCAGACGTACACCATGCAGACTTTTTCATGAAGATAACATTTCTTCATTTTTGTAATAATAAAGATGATATGGCCTCATGAACTTTAAACGCCTGAACAGTTTCTTTCACATCATGAACACGGAAGATTTGAACCCCTTGGGACACCCCCCAAAGTGCGGCTGAAATCGAACCCGAAATACGTTCATTTACCGGTTCATCTTTTGAAAGCTCAGAAATAAAACTTTTTCGAGATGCTCCAAGCATAATTGGCACGCCCAAATCATGAAATTTCCTTATATTTCCGAGCAGTAACAAATTATGCTCAAGTGTTTTACCAAATCCAATGCCAGGGTCAACAATGATAGAATGCTTTTCGATACGATGCGTACTTAATACTTTTATACGCTCTTGTAAATACTGAAAAACTTCGCTTACAACATTATAATATTGTGGGTTTTTCTGCATATCTTGAGGCGTTCCCTTAGAATGCATAATAAAAACAGGAACTTGAGCCTCAGATACAACATGAATGCTTTTATTATCATACGTTAACGCACTGATATCGTTAACAATATTTGCACCCGCCTTTAGAGCTGCCACCATAGTCTTAGAGTTCCGCGTATCAACAGATATCCATGATACCTTCCCCTTAAGCCCCTCGATCACAGGGACTATACGCCCTATTTCCTCTTCTACATCAACAGGTTGCGCCCCCGGTCTTGTTGATTCGCCACCTATATCCAATATACTGGCACCATCATGAACCAATTGAAGACCATGCTCTATAGCCTTGTCTTTATTGAGAAAACATCCACCGTCAGAGAAGCTATCCGGTGTCACGTTGACAATTCCCATAACATGTGGAATGTCTAAAAATACACCCTCTTTTGAACCGTCCCGTTTAAGCATCAAATACCCTCCAAACTCATAAGTTCTACAACCTGATCGAGCGGAAGTTTTTTTATTAAATCCTGAACAGAGCACTTTAAAACAGGATGAAACCAATCAGGAACGATCTCTTGAAGCGGGTATAAAACAAATGCCCGCTCATGCATACGCGGATGAGGAATAACAAGATTTTCATATTCATAAACCTCATCATCATAAGCAATAATATCCATATCCAAAATACGGGGAGCATTTTTCTCACCTCTGATGCGACCAAACTTCCGCTCTATATCCTGAAGAATTTTCAAAAGTGCCATAGGTGACATACTTACACGCACTGAAATAACAGCATTTCTATACCATGGCTGGTCAGAAACAGGCACAGGAGATGTAATCCACACACCGGAAGATTGCTCAATAACAATCTCCCTAGCTGCAAGCTCTTGTTTTACAGCAACAAGCACCCCCTCCGGTGAGCCATATGTACCGAAAAGATTACTTCCAAGTGCTATCAATATCATGATAAAGCATCCATTATAATACTAAGAATGCGTCTTTATAGCTTACCAGCTACGTGTTTTACCAGTATCAAAATGAACAAAATTGCTCTTTGTATAGTAACCAACACCACCGGCTTTAAGGTTTATAGCAACCTTACGGAGCTTACGTGTACTATATCCCGGCAAACGCACATCAACAGCTTGCCCGTACATATGAAAAGAATTCTTAGCCACACCGGAGCTTGAACGGCGTAACATAGCATTTGTTTTAGGGCTGCGATATCCAGATAAAATCTCCAGATGTTCACTTGAATCTATCCTTTTTTGAACAATACTCACGATATCTAAAATACGCGGATCCATTGGAAAAGCTTCACCTGTTCTAAAATCCCTCAAAACATAATTAATACGCTCAAAGGCCTCAGGCAAATATTTATCACCAACGCGGTAAACTCCATTAAAGCTTTCCCCTGTATGTGCATGACGAAAACGTACACGCCATGACGCATGATTAGAAGAAGCATAAGAGCTTTTTGACGGCAACAGCGGAACAGTCATACCAATCAAAGCAACAAAACCAAGCTTTAAAATATCACGCCGATCAAGCGCCCCTGTCATCAACAATTCAGGTTGACCACCGATCAAGTCCTCAGGCTTTTTAAAGCTATGTAAATTTTCAAACATCACAACCTCATAACAAAGTTCAAAAGCCTTTTATAAAAGACCCTTATTATTTCAAGAATAAAATACCTAACAGATTCTCAGACAGAGTAAAGGAATTTACAACAACCCTACTGAACTGAGGTATACATAAACTGATCAGATTTGACCACGACTCTCTCATTATGACCCGGAATATGAAATCCGTCAATATTTGCCAGCTTATCAATTAATTTTTTATCTTGTCTATATACATCAAACCCATAAATAACTTTACCGGAATCATCAATCCAAACAGTATAATACAAAACATAAACCGGAATAGAATCATCAAGAGGTACGTCTGTTTTTTCCAATGTTTCTAATATATTATCCATAGAATCTTCAGACCAACTTTCATTATCACGCATAATAAATTCAGCCACCTTACGCGGTTCTTTTAAACGCACACAACCGGATGATAAATACCTGCTGTGCGTTTCCTCAAAAAGTTCCTTATGATTTGTATCATGGAGATAAATATTAAATTTATTTTGCATTAAAACTCTAATTCTACCCAAAGCATTATGATCTCCCGGAATTTGTACCATACGAATATGTGAAAGCTCTGCGCGTGTAATATTATCCCAATCAACAAAAAGAGGATCAATTGTTTGCGCGTTATTTCCATACCCATCAAAAACCTCGATACCCTTATTTACAAAATAAGCGGGATCAGCCTTCAATTTTGGAACCATATCGTAAAGCTTCACAGTCGTAGGAATTGTCCAATCAGGATTAAAACGCACACCGTCAACGCTAGCAACAAAAGATTCCGTAGGTCTGAAAGCGCTACCAACAATTACATCCATTTCAAAATCAACTTTGCCATTATCAATAGCCCAAAGCGTGGCAGAAGGAATATTAACAATTATAAACTTATCCGGACGCTGCCCGTCGACCCAACGTAAACGCTCCATATTAACAATAATCTGGTGCATTTTATCTTCATTTGTACGGTTCATAAGATAAAGCGTATTTGACCCTATAATGCCATCAGGAGTTAAACCATTCTCCCGCTGAAACTTCATAACAGCCGCAACCAGCCTATCATCATAGAGAAATAAATCCCGATATTGTGGCTCAACACCAAGACGCATTCTAATATCAGAAATGCGTTCATGTCGCTCGGCAGGCCGTAAAAAACCATTAAGTTTAATAGGCAACACAGACGCATAATTTTTTTCTTCAGACAAAAAGCTTAAACGAACAAGCTCTTTTTGTAGAGCTTTATACGTTTTACCTTGTGGAAGAATACCCGCTACAAGATACTCAACTGACTCCTGTCTATCCAGAAGAGACAAAACATCACTAACAGGCATTTTCTGACGCCAACTCTTCTCTTCAGTACGCAGACCCGTTGCATCAACCCGCATACCGCTAATATCCCGCACATAATCAATAAAAGCCTCCGTTAAAAGAAGCTCAAGCTCTATGCGTTTTAAAAAATCAGAACAGCTTATAAGCCCGCGAATCTTGCTCACACTATAGTTCTCAGGATTTAAACCATGTGTCCACGATTTCTCCAAAAGAGATAAAAACACCTCCGGCCTATTCAAACCATATTTATTTTCATTCCAATAAAAACGATTGTCCCGCTCTCTATAAAAAACTTTCATATCCTGAGCATGCGAAAGCACATAATCACCAACTTGCCCATCAACAAGACTAGAATTCAAATGTGCCCTTATTTCAATAATAGGTGAATTTAAAGCTCCTAACTTCAGATTGCTCTCATAAAGCTGAGCCATTAAAGGTGCAAAAGCACCTAAAAAACATGTGAATATAATTGTGGATAATAACGCCAACAATCTAAAACTATTTAAAAATTTCAATCTATTAACCATGGGATCATTCCGTGAACTGTCTGAACCGACATACACAACCATAGCATAAAACTATTAAAAGAGCCTTATCATCTTATGAAAATTATTAGATCTATAATTCTAAACGCTTAAAGATCAACAAAAACATGAGTTTCTTCCTTAGCACCGGGATGAGTAACCGCTCCATCTCTAGCAGAACCAACGGTTTGCACATATTTATAAAGCGCACCTGAATTATAATCAGTCTTTCGAGGCTTCCAGTCTTTACGGCGTTCTTCCAAAACATCATCAGACAAAGCCACACTCAGCGTACTTTTCTCCGCATCAATACTAATTATATCGCCATCTTTGAGCAAGCCAATCGCCCCGCCTACAGCAGCCTCAGGGCCAACATGACCAATACAAAAACCACGAGTCCCACCGGAAAAACGCCCGTCTGTAATCAACGCAACCTTACCACCTGCACCCTGTCCATAAAGAGCCGCTGTAGTTGAAAGCATCTCACGCATACCAGGCCCGCCCTTAGCCCCTTCATAGCGAATAACAAGCACATCTCCATCTTCATATTCACGATTTTGCACAGCTTCAAAACACGCCTGCTCCCCATCAAAAACACGGGCTGGCCCTTCAAAGGCTAACTTCTCAAGACCGGCAATCTTCACAATCGCCCCTTCCGGCGCAAGATTTCCTTTCAAAACAACAAGACCTCCTGTCGGATAAATTGGCGTTTTAACCGGATAAACAACATCCTGATCTTCAGGCAACTTAAAGCCCTCAAGGTTCTCAGCAAGAGTCTTTCCTGTCACCGTTATACAATCGCCATGTATATAACCATTATCCAAAAGCTCCTTAAGAACGATTCCAACCCCGCCAACATCATAAAGATCCTTAGCAACATATTTTCCACCCGGACGCAAATTCGCAATTAAAGGCGTTTTTTTGAAAATCTCGGCAACATCAAATAAATTAAAATCAATACCGGCCTCATGAGCCATAGCCGGTAAATGCAAACCGGCATTAGTTGAGCCCCCCGTCGCAGCAACAATAGCAGCAGCATTTTCAAGACTCTTACGTGTCACAATATCACGCGGATAAGGCCCTCCGTTTCTAATTAGCTCAACAACAGCCAGACCGGAAGCCTCCGCATATTCATCACGACTTTCATACGGCGCAGGAGTACCCGCTGAATTAGGAAGAGCCAAACCGATAGCCTCGCTCACACACGCCATAGTATTAGCTGTAAACTGCCCCCCACATGAACCGGCACTAGGACAAGCAGACGCCTCCAACTCATGAAGATCACTTGAAGACATCTCACCTGTCGCATGCTTGCCTACAGCTTCAAAAACATTCACAACATCCACATCTTTTCCCCGAAATCTACCGGGCAGAATTGTCCCACCATACATAAATACTGACGGCACATTAAGACGCAACATGACCATCATCATCCCCGGAAGTGACTTATCGCAACCAGCCAGCCCAACAAGCGCATCGTAACAATGACCCCTCATTGTAAGTTCAATAGAATCAGCAATGACCTCCCGTGAGACAAGAGATGAACGCATCCCTTCATGCCCCATAGCAATCCCATCTGTCACCGTAATAGTGGTAAATTCACGAGGCGTAGCCTTATTCATACTCACACCTCTTTTAACTGCTTGAGCTTGACGTGAAAGAGAAATATTACACGGCGCTGCTTCATTCCAGCATGTCGCCACACCAACCAAAGGCTGATGAATTTCCTCTTCCGTCATCCCCATCGCATAATAATAAGAGCGATGCGGCGCACTCTTAGCTCCTTCAGTCACATAGCGACTTACCAGATAATCTTTATTCCATCCATCTTTATGATTATTCTTTTTATTAAACATAGTTTACCCTTCGTTTTTTAAATCTACACTTCATAATAAATAAAGTAGGTTTTTTAATGCGGACGGATCTGTGGTGTCTGATAAAGAATATATTCCTACACTTTATACAAAAAGTCAAGAGAAATATTAAAAAAAATATTTAACCCGCAGTTATTCTTCTCCATCCCCTAAAACAAGCTCATTATAAGCTCGGCGAATCTCAACACCATTAGCAACATATGGAATAACCATAAAGCGATTCCCTGTCCCCATAATTATAACATTTGAATACCCCATTATATATCCTGTCAACATCCGCTCCAACTCAACACTTTCAACCTTATCAAAATGAATATCAACAACATCAACCTGCAAAATCCCATAACGTACCAAAATACGCTTATTCGTAACCACCAGCAAAAGAATGGATTTCTTGATAAATGCATAAAAAGCCATCAATCCCGCCACAACTACCAACAACAATCCAAGCTCTTTAACAACAAAAAGCCCAACCAGAACAGCTAAAATAAAAACACATACAGATTGCCAATATATAGCCGGATTAATTCTAGCCTGCTCAACAATTTTTTCACCTTTAAGCAAACGCTCCTGAAAATCAACTTTACCACTAGCCAAACGCTTTAATTTCCGTCCCTTTTCACTCTCACTCATACCGAACGCGCCCTTTCTATAGCCTGACGAAAGGCAATCGGATCTTCTATCGGCGGTAAAATCACTTCACCAACCCCCATACCTCGAACAGCAACACGTCCAAAATTAAACAATCTTCCCAAAATAGTTTGCAAAATATTAACGCCTTCAATCCGGTCTATACTAATCTCACCAACATGACGCGCAACCAAACCGCGTTTATAAACAAGCCTGCTATTCGTAACTGCAATTTCTGTTGTAGCCTTAGTCACCATCATTTGAGCAAAACTCATTAATCCCAATGCAAAAATAATAAAAGCAAAAATGCGTATTCCCGGATGCAAATACCGCACAGCATCCAACCACCCAAGCTGTGGAGGAAACTGCCCCATCTGTTTATAAACCATAACAGCGCCTAAGATAATAATAATACTACCCAACACCCCCCAAAATATAGCCATAAAAGCCTTGACAGTATAAGCCCAATGAAATTTCCCTATATGAACAAGTTCCTCATTAGGACCAAGCGACTGCTGAACATAAAGCATAAAATCAACATCCTTTACTTAATATAATAATTTGGATTAAAAAGTTAACATTTTTAATCCAAGCCCTTAAACACCGGGCATGCTTCGGGCTTATGCCCGCCGTACAGTTGCACGATACAATTTTGAATAGAATCTATATGATTCTTATTCAAAATCACTATATATACCAACATGAAGAATACATAGCTAAACCACAACACGCAATACATTACTTTAATGATTGACACCTGACTTTAATGTGGGATCATTTTACTAATCCCCGAAAGATATACCCAAAGATCTAGCTGTATGAAGTAACGTGCTTTCAGAATTTACAACCCGACATTCCTTAATAGCCTCTTTAATAGAAACATCAACAACTTGGCGATCCTGCCATGCAACCATACGGCCAAACTTTCCATCATTAATAAGATCAACAGCCTTCACTCCAAAAGCCTGCGCCAGTAAACGATCTTTATAAGTTGGCTGTCCCCCTCGCTGCACATGACCAAGCACCGTAACCCTTGTTTCAAAACCAGACAATTCAGCAATTTTAGGCCCTAAAAACTCCCCAATTCCTCCATATCTAGTCTCTCCACCATGATAAACAACTTCACGTTTCTCACCATCAGGCGATTTAACTGCCTCTGAAACCACTATAAGAGCAAAATTACGTCCGGCTTTCTTAACTTCTTTTAATTTTCTAGCAATATTTTCAATACTATAGGGAATCTCCGGAATAAGAATCACATCCGCTCCACCGGCAATTCCGGCTGATAAAGCAATATGCCCTGCATCACGCCCCATAACCTCAAGAATCATGACCCGATCATGACTTGCAGCAGTCGGTTGCAAGCGATCAAGTGCTTCCGTTGCGACAGTAAGAGCCGTATCAAAACCAACACACGCAGATGTTAAATTAACATCATTATCAATAGTTTTTGGCACACCAACAAAATTAAGACCGCCTTGCTCTGCTAACCTACTCAAAATTGCAAAGCTCCCATCCCCTCCAATACCTATAAACGCATCTATACCAAGATCTTTAAAAGCAGCCATAATCTCTTCTGATCTATCCTTAATTTCACCATTTGGCATTTCATAAGCAAAAGGATCTTTACTGTTTGTTGTACCGAGAATTGTTCCTCCACGACGTAAAATAAATCCATCAAAATCGCTCATTGATAACGTTCGCACAGCATACGGACTATCAAGCAAACCGGAAACACCATTCTCAATACCAATAACTTCCAAGCCCAAAAGATGAGAACGATAAACAACAGAACGCATAACAGCATTTAAACCTGCACAATCACCACCACTTGTAAGTATTCCAATACGTTTTTTCATTTTCTTAAAATTTCACCTTAAAAATAAAAGTTAAAACAACCACATAAAGAAAAAATCTATCAACAATAACGATCTTTTGATTTACTTCCGCTTTTATGATATCAAATTATTCTTAGCAAACAGAGCATTATGTGATAACATTTATTTTTAGGATATTCAAAAAGTATACGACTTTTCTCATATGGAAGATCAAGAAGAACTTACAATAAAGCTAGCTGAATACAAAAGCGAGCATGCAGCTCTCAATGAGATGCTTGAGCGCTTAATGGAAAGCAATCAGCCAATAAATCTCCTTCAAGTTCAACAGCTTAAGAAAAAAAAGCTCTGGCTTAAAGACATGATACAAAAAATGAAAAGTGCCTTAATAGACGATATTATTGCCTAAAACTCCCAATCAAAAAAATCAGAGAAACTATAAAATGACAGAAACAAACCCAAATCCGCAAATAGCCATAATCATGGGATCTAAAAGTGATTGGCCTGTTATGCAAACTGCCCGTGATATTTTGAACGAATTTGATATTCCACACGAAATTAAAATACTTTCCGCACACAGAACACCGGACAAAGCTATAGAATTTGGAAAATCTGCCAAAGATAAAGGACTTAAAGTAATCATCGCAGGTGCCGGCATGGCTGCACATTTGGCTGGAATTATGTCCGCCATGACACATATTCCTGTTCTTGGTGTTCCTCTCGAAGGCTCTAGTATTCATGGCATGGATGCTCTACTCTCCACTGTACAAATGCCCGGAGGAATTCCGGTTGCAACCTTTGCAATTGGCAAGGCTGGAGCTAAAAACGCAGCCCTTTTTGCTACCTCCATAATGGCTCTGAGCGATAACAACCTTGAGCAAAAACTTCTGGAATTCAGAGCAGCACAAACTGCATCAATCCCTGAGCATCCGGAAGACTAAACACCAAAATCAGATAAAGAAAAAAGAAGACATAATCATGAACACAAAAGAAACACGCACTGAAACAGACTCAATGGGTGAAATTGACATTCCATCAAATAAATATTGGGGAGCACAAACACAACGATCATTACAGAACTTTGATATTGGCACAGAAAAAATGCCGGAACCTCTTATTAGAGCCCTCGGTATACAAAAAAAAGCTGCCGCCCTCACCAACCTTGAGCAAGGGGATATAGATCAAACTATAGCCAATGCCATCATACAAGTCACTGACCAAGTCATTGATGGTTCACTAACAGAACAATTTCCTCTAGCAGTCTGGCAAACCGGCTCCGGCACTCAATCCAACATGAACGCTAACGAAGTCATATCCAATCGAGCGATTGAAATTCTTGGCGGTGTTATCGGTTCAAAAGACCCTGTTCACCCTAACGATCATGTAAATATGGGACAAAGCTCCAATGATACTTTTCCAACCGCCATGCATATTTCCGCTATTGAAGAAATTCACCACAAACTACTACCTGCACTTAAACACTTACATAAAGCACTAGCTGAAAAAGCTGAAAACTTTAAATCTATCGTAAAAAATGGCCGTACGCATCTTCAAGATGCTACACCACTAACATTAGGTCAGGAATTCTCAGGCTATGCCAAACAAATTGAATACGGAATTGAGCGTATAAATAATACACTTCCCCGCCTTTATCAATTAGCGCAAGGAGGCACAGCCGTTGGCACAGGACTTAACACTAAAATAGGATTTGCAGAAAAATTTGCCGTACAAGTCGCCAACATTACCGGCCTGCCATTCATCACCGCTGAAAACAAATTTGAAGCACTCGCCGCACATGACGCATTAGTAGAACATTCAGGCGCACTAAACACACTGGCCACAAGCCTAATGAAGATTGCAAACGACATTCGCTTACTTGGCTCAGGCCCTAGATCAGGCATTGGTGAAATAATACTACCGGCTAATGAACCGGGGTCATCCATGATGCCGGGCAAAGTCAACCCAACACAATGCGAAGCAATCACAATGGTTTGCGCACAAGTCATGGGTAATCATGTAAGTATAACCATAGCAGGCTCTAACGGTCATTTCGAACTCAATGTTTTTAAACCGGTCATAATTTATAACGTCTTGCAATCCATCCGTTTGCTTACTGATAGCTGCCGCAGCTTTACCGATAATTGCGTAAAAGGAATCCAAGCAAATAAAACTCGCATTAAAGAGCTAATGGAAAACTCACTCATGCTTGTAACAGCACTAAACCCACATATCGGCTATGACAATGCCACTAAAATTGCAAAAGAAGCATATGCAAAAAACTGCACACTCAAAGAAGCAAGCATAGCTCTCGACCTTGTAACAGCGCAGCAATTTGATGAATGGATCAATCCTGAAAGCATGACAAAGCCAAAAGATTAATGCGCAAACGCTCTGTAAATATCCTCGGACATCAAACCAGCATCACACTGGAAGAAGAATTTTGGACAGCCCTCAAAGACATAGCAAAACAGCAAGAAAAATCCATAAACAAACTTATTGCAGAAATTGATAAAACCCGTAACAACAAAAACCTATCCAGCGCACTGCGAGTATTTATACTTAAAACACTTACTGAATAAGCCCTTCCAATAAGCCACGAAACACATCTTCCGGAGTTATTGTTTCTTGCTGAGATGGTTGCTGTAATTCTTGCTGTGATGAACTTTGCTGTTTTCCACTATCATCTTGTAAAGGAACAACTTCTTGTAAAGGGACAACTTCTTGAACCGGTGCTTTATGAATTTGTTTCTTACTTAACGGAAACCCAAGCTTATCACTTAAAAGCTCCTCCAGCTTACGGTTAATCTTGCGAGAAAGATAATCCTCAAGCGCACCTTGTGCAAATGTTTGCCCCGGATTATCCAACGACCCGCTAATTTTAATCGTAAATGGAGGAACATCCGAGCGTTCCTTTAAAGTAATAGTATGCGCCGTAGACATATTCCACTTAGGCAAATTAATATTACCGGTTGTTTTAACAAAAGCCTTAGAGCCATCAAGATCAAGCTTTGTAATATTCGCAACACCCTCAATCATATCAAAAGCACCGTCCATACTATCAAACGAGCTTGAACCGCCCTTACTAACTCCCTTCCACATACCAAGCAATGTATCACCGGGCTTTGTCTCCTCCGACAACGCTCTGGCAAAACGAGTTAAATCAAACCCATCAAGAACCAAATTCTGACCACTTAACGTACCATTCCCGCGCATTCCGGCAATAAGCGAATATTGACTAAGACCAATCGCAGAAAACTCCGCATCCACACTAACAAGCCCCTTACCTTTAATAATCCGATTACCAACCAACGCCTTCACAAATGGTTCAAGAGACACGTTTTTAAACTTCGGTTGCACCTTAAATGAAGCAGGCTTACGCGCATCAACCGGAGAATTAACGCTAGCAATCATAGACACCTCACCATCAAACACATCAGCTTCAAGTTTTTTAATATCAAGCTTTCCATTTTTTAAAGTCAATGAAAGCGTAGGATTCCTTAAATCCCAAACCTCATATAAAATTGAATTAGCTGTAACATTCAAATCTGCATTAAAACTGTGCATCCAAGAAAGATCCACTGCGTCACGTGACCAACGCTGCTGTGACTGTTGTTGTAACTGCTGTTGTGAAGCCCCCCCTCCAGATTTTGCACCTCCGGATTTTGCAAATGAACCTTTCTTTTTTGCGCTAACAAGACGCAAATCTCCAAACTCTAAATCTCCGCTCAAAAAAGGAACACTCCCCGCCGTATTATAACTAACATCTCCAACCAGAGAAGCTCCCGCCAGATCAGCCTTAATATTAGAGAAAGATAAAACTTTTTCATCCCGTTTTACCTCAGCATAAAAATCCATAGGTTTTGCCAAAGAACTGTAAATAACAGACCCAGACGTGAACATCTTCATGACATCAGCCATATTTTTATGCTTCACCTGCAACGCAAGACCATCAACAACAAATGCTCCCAAAGGCTCTTTCAGCTTACCTTTAGCAATAAGTTGACCATCAAGCGCACCAACATTCGCATTAACAATTATATTATTTACATCACCGGAAAACGTAGCGGCAAATTTTGCCGACTTTAACTTAGCCGGTAAATCAGACACATCCCATTTCATAACATTAGCCAATGTCCTAATATTCTTAGTTTCAGCAACAACAGAAAGATCAACACCTGAAAGCTCACTAAGATTATCAATACCACCATTTAAAGAAACACTTGCTCCAGCATAATCTTGAATAGAAAAATTAGAAATATTAATAGAATTATCCTTAACAACTCCAATCAATCGCGCTCCCTTAACATCCTGCCCGCTTACATTTAAAGACTGCGCCCCAAAATCAAAATCAAGATCAAACGGCAATGCCAAACTCTTTAAAATCACAGCATAATCAGGCTTTTCCCCTGACTTCTCACCCTGATCCACCAAAGCATCCAGATCAATCTCATCAACACTTATCCCAACTTTAAACAACGGACGTTTCACACCATGAATATATTCTCCAAAAAGTGAAAAACTTGTATCATCCAGCTTTACAACACTATCCTTAAGCAAAAATTTTGAAGACATCAAAACCATATTCAAATCAAAATGCCCTGTTTTGGTAGTAGATATATACGGCAAATTATTTTGCCCTGACAAAGCATACACCGTATATGGCATATTCTGAGTTATTCCTGTCACAGAAACATTAAGTACCCCATCTGAATAAACCTCACCCCCTGTTTTCTCCGATATAGATTTAGAAGCAAAATTCAAATCAGCACTAGCCTCAACACACCCTTTCCCGGGAATATCCTGAGCAGAAAAAGCACCTCTAAAACTCGCCCCCTTCTTTACAAAACCAAGGCCAACATCACTATAAGCATTCTTATTGTAAATCAACCCGGGCAGCGCAAGCTCAACACTGGCATCAAAATTCACAGGCAAGCTCAAACTTTCAGGAACGATTGAAAATATAGCATCAAACGGAGAACCATCTTTTTTCTTTTGCTCATTTTGTTTAGAACCAAGCAAAGCATCAACATTAAAAACCTCAGCAGCATTAAAAGATGCATTAAAATTTGATTGCTTAAGATCAACAAACAAACTTCCTTTAAGTTCATTACCGGCTACATTAAAAACCATATTCTTATAATCCAGCTTATCTGACGAACCTGTCAGAATTCCCTTAATCGAAAGTAAATCCTCCACAAGCACAACATCTTTCACACCGTAAGACGCAAGCGTTTTAGATAAAGACGGAATATTCAAAGTAGTTTCACCTTGTAAATCAAACTCCCCTGAAATTCCAACAACACCAGCATAAAATAAATCAACACCGGCAGGCTCAACCCTAGCACTAGCTTTAAGACTGACAGACTCAGCACCCGCTTTTATTTTACCAACCTTAGCGTCAAAAGATATTTGATTATCCAAAATAAGCACGCTTCCATCAACATCAAACGCACCCTTTAAACTTTCTGCTGCAATATCCAAATTAATATCGGAAACTATAAAAGAATTCTTCGCATCAGGTGTTTTATATTGAAAACGCCCATCATCAATACTAACTCCCTCAAGAGAAATAGACTCAAAAATACCTATATTCTGCACACCCTTGGCAGCATCATTATCTTTCCCAATCAACAACTTAATCTCTGGAGTCATCCAGTTCGGCTGACCATTTTTAAGAATTTCAAATGCAACATCCGGTTTAATCAACTCAACAGACTTAACAACAATCTCACCAGACAATAACGGAGTCCATGCAACATTAATCTCTAAACGCTCCAAAGTAGCAAGATACTCCCGCATAGACCCTTCCGGCGCAATAACCTTAATATCCTCAATAAAAAGATGCGGTAAAGGCAAAAGAGCTAAAGAAATCTCACCATCCAACTCAGCCTCAAACCCGGTCATGCTTTTTATCTTTGTCTGTGCCTGTAATTTATAATCACTCCAATCCACAAAACCCGGAACAACAAGCAAAGCCCCAGACAACAAAACAAATAAAACAAAAATGATAATAAATAGACGTTTCAAAGACTTGTCTCCATTAACGTAAAAAGAATATTGTTAATTTTATATAGAAAAGATCAAAAAAAGCAAAGTCTAAAGCCGAAAATTATTTTTTAGAACTTTTATCAAAAGAACTCACAGCATTTAAAAACTCATCAAGTTTTGGTAAAATATTGTCTTGAAAAGCTTTCTGCTTATTCTTTGGCAAAGCAAACAATACATTTTGATAAATAAGATGCACCGTCTCCATAAGATCTACAATATCAGTCTTTTTCTTAATTACCGCATTATTCGCTGTAATCATTCTTTGTGTCATCATTCGCACAATAGCCTGAATAGTAGAATCGCTCCTATCAAGTTTCTGTTCAAAAGACTCACGTGTAATAATAATTAAATTTGTATCTTCAAGAGCAACAACAGATGCCGTTCTAAAATCATCAAAAATCAGAGCCATCTCACCAAAAATCTGCCCCAATTCAAGCATTGCCAAATCGATACGCTTACTATCGCATTCAGTAAAAACAGAAACACTTCCTGATTGAATCAAATAAGCACAATTCCCCGGATCACCTTGACGCATAACCAAAGTACCCTTAGGAACAAAACGACGCTCTAATATTATGGTGTCTTTTCCCATATTTCTTTATACAACAATTCTAATAAAAACCCAAAAACATATTAACAAACAAATCAAAATATAATAAAAATATTTATCAAACTTTGTTAAAACATCTTTTAAGACATATATTGTCCACCGTTAGCTGAAATAGTTGCCCCAGTGATAAAAGCTGCCTTTTCAGAAGCAAGAAAAGAAACAAGCGCAGCAATCTCATCAGGCTCTCCCATACGCCCAACCGGAATTTGCTTTACAATACTTTCAAGTACCGCAGAATCCAGAGATTTTGTCATATCAGTATTAATATATCCGGGACATACAGCATTTACAGTAATATTTTTCCATGCACTCTCCAACGCCAGAGCCTTGGTAAAACCAAGCATACCAGCTTTTGCAGCGGCATAATTAGATTGACCCAACTGCCCCTTTTGCCCGTTTATAGAACTAATATTAATAATACGACCATAACTATGCTCACGCATCCCCAGAATAACAGCACGAGACATAACATAACAGGATGTCAAATTAGTCTCTACAACTGAATACCAATCGTCAGGATCCATTTTATGCAACATTCCATCACGAGTTATGCCGGCATTATTAACAAGAACAGTTACATTACCTAGTTTCTTTTCCACTTTTTCAACTACAGAACTACATTCTTCTAATGAAGTAACATTAGTCTTAAACGACAAATGTCCTGTATCCTCTTCAAACTTTTTTGCCGCCTCTTTGTTATTTGCATAAACCGCAGCAACCTTATACCCATCAGCAATCAAACCCTTTGAAATTTCAAGACCTATTCCACGAGTTCCTCCAGTTACAATAGCCACACCTGTCATTATAAATTCTCCTTATATTACCTTTTTCCATTCCATTGTATCATCACGTTCAACACACATTGCAATACCCATGCCACCACCAATACATAATGTTACCAGACCTTTAGAAACATCTCTACGCGCCATCTCATGCAACAAAGTAACAAGCACACGCGCACCGGATGCACCTATAGGATGACCAAGAGCAATAGCCCCGCCATTAACATTGGTTTTTTCAGCATCAAAACCCATCTCTTTCATAACGCAACAAGCTTGAGCTGCAAAAGCCTCGTTTGATTCAACAAGGTCAAGATCACTGACATTCCATCCAGCTTTTTCAAGAGCTTTTTTAGATGCCGGAATTGGCCCGGTACCCATAATAGACGGATCAACGCCGGCACTCGCCCATGACTTAATCATAGCCAATGGTTTAAGGCCGCGTTTCTTAGCCTCACTCGCACGCAGCAAAACAACACTTGCAGCACCATCATTAATTCCGGAAGCATTCGCTGCCGTTACCGTACCATCCTTTTTAAATGCAGGACGCAAAGCAGCAAGCCCTTCCGCAGTCACTCCAGAGCGTGGAAACTCATCCTTATCAATCGTAATTTCTTCCTTGCGCTTTTTAACAATCACCGGAAGAATCTCAGTATCAAACTTCCCATCAGCGACAGCTTTCTCTGTCCTGTTTTGAGAAGTAGCTGCAAAATTATCTTGCTCAACGCGCGTAATCTTATATTTCTCTGCAATATTTTCTGCTGTTATACCCATATGATAATCATTAAACACATCCCAAAGGCCATCAATAATCATCGAGTCACGCAACTCAACATTACCAAACTTAACTCCATCTCGAAGACCAACACAGTGTGGCGCTTGACTCATGCTTTCCTGCCCACCCGCAACAATAATATCAGCGTCTCCGTTTAAAATTGATTGCATACCAAGAGCAACTGTTCGCAAACCGGAACCACAAACCTGATTGACAGTAGTTGATATACGATCGTTAGGAATACCGGCAGCAATTGCACTTTGCCGTGCCGGATTTTGTCCAACACCAGCCGTCAAAACTTGCCCCATAATTACTTCATCAACTTCATCAGGTTTAATACCCGCATCCTCCAAAACTCCCTGAATAACGATACGACCCAACTCATGCGCAGGAACAGAAGAAAGTACCCCGCCTAAATTTCCAACAGCAGTTCTTTTAGCTGCAACAATAACAACCGGATCTTCTACGTTCATAATACATCCTCTCAGTTTAATTAAGCCTGCATACTATAATTCTAAAACCCACTGCGCAAGAGGTTTCCAAACTTTCTCTATAGAATGCCTGCCTGCTATCATACCAATGTGACCACACGAAGCATTAAGTAACTCAGCTTTTGGAATCTGATCTTTTAATACGCAAGCTGTTTCATACTCAACAAGACGATCTTTATCCGAAGTAATAATAAGGGAAGGACACAACAACTCTTCAGGAATTATATCATTACCTGCAATCTTCCACCCGCCTGTACCGGGAAGATTTTTTAAAAACCAATCACTAATACAATGCTGCGCAACTCCACAGGGTAAAGCCAACCCGTCATTAAGCCAATCCTCAACCACAACAAAAAGTTCTTCTTCATGTGAACCGTCATCCATATCTAAAAATCTTGAAAACTTTTTAGCCGCCATGAAAGGATCAAGCGAAGCAAAAACTGTTTGTATCCAATCAACATCAAGCCTCCCCTTTTCCTCTATCGCAGGAAAAGCAGAAGGCGCCCAAAACTTTACACAATTCAAAAGACGCTGAGATCCTGCATGAAAATCCCACGAAGCTGCAAGCATTATAACAGACGCCAAAGACTCCTGTTCACACAAAGCAGCCGACAGCAAAAGAGTCCCCCCCATACAATAACCAAGCGCATGAATAGGACGCCCCCTTTCACGATGCAAAAACTTAATAGCCGGAAGAAGACGATCCATAATAATGGCATCAATATCCTGAGCGCCATCATCCTCCACGATATCTCCCCAATCAAAAAGATAAGTATCAATATTTTGCGAAGACAAATAACGCAACATTGAACGCTCTTCCATAAGATCAAAAATGCTGGACTTATTGATTAAGGATGGAATGAGAAGAATTGCAGGATTTTCCGGTACATACTTTATAGATGGTATTTTCTTAATTGTTGCAAGACCTTTTTGCCAGATATTCTCCAGTGGTAAAATTACACGTCTATACGGATGCTGTTGATATTTATGAATACCCAAAAGCATTTTCTCAATCTCTTCAGGCATCTGCATTTGCTGCACATCACCAGAACCAAAAGCCTGTGGCCAGCTTGACACTGCCATAGATATCTGAATAGAGAGTGGCCTTAAGCCTTTGCGAGTATTTTTTTCTTGCACGATCTCTGCACCATAAACTAATTATATAAATTACTCCATTCAAAGCTTTTAAAAAATAAACTTTTGTGCAACTATGCGAATAATTCAACGCAACAAAATTATAAATAGGTGCAGAAATGTCTAAAACAAAACGTGGAGTAAACGAACCTACTATTGTTAAAAAATATGCAAACCGTCGTCTTTATGACACCGGACGAAGTAGCTATGTAACGCTCAATGATTTATGCGATATGCTAAAAGAAGGACACGATTTTGTCGTTCTTGATGCCAAATCAAGTGAAGATATTACTCGATCAGTTTTAACACAAATTATTGTAGATCAGGAATCCAATGGTGACGAAAATCTTTTGCCAACAGGCTTTCTAAAAAATCTAATTAGTTTCTATGGCAACAATATGCAAGGACTTCTTCCCAATTATCTGGAAGGAACGCTAGATGTATTTATTAAAAATCAAGAACAGCTTCGTGAACAACTAAACAAATCTTTTAGCGGTATGAAAAACATGAACAACATGAACAACATGTTTCCAACATCGACAGCAGCAATAGAAGAAATGAAACGACAAAATGTAGCAATGTTTGAACAAGCTATGAAAATGTTTACACCATTTAATTCAAACTACAAAAATGATTTAAACAACAATAAAAAGTAATAGTTATTAGCAAACTTCTACAGCTCTTTAAGAACCGCTTATTGTTTTCAGTAGGCGGTCTCTTATATTCATAACTTCTTTCATTTCTTCAGCAGGAATCTCATGCGCTAAAATTGTAAATGTCTTACCCTTGTTAAAGAAAAGAATGGACGCCGAAGAATTCACAGAAGAACCCATACACGCAATATCATAACTATCTATACGATTTTCACCATTTTGCACTGAGCGATCCGGCATAACTGCAAAATCTCCAATACACCGCGCTTTAGTTTTTTCCAAATATTCCAATACCCGATCATCAAATTGCATAACATCAAACAAAGGATGTTGTTCAGCAGAACCGTAAACTCTACCTGTTTGCCATTGATACACCAAACGCTCATCGCCAGATGCCTGTTCAACAAATTCAATATTATGATTAGGAACAATATCTGCAACAGACAAAATATGCTCTATGTCATATCTCGAATTATCATCCAAAACAGAAACATTCTCCACACCACTTGCAGGCTCAAACATATTTTCTACTAAAATTTCCTCCTCAACATTTTCACCATCAATAGATATATAACGCACAGGTTGAGATTCCACAGAAATTTCTTCAAACGGATCATTAGAATAATTTGCTACAATCGGTTCTGAAGATTCAAAAACCTCCTCAACCTCCAAAACTTCCTCTTTTTGTATAATTGCACTTTGTTGAGTTTTTGAATTCTGAATTGAATAAACCAACTCAGCATCATATTTTTGAGCCTCTGTCATAACATCAGCAGCAACATCCAGATCATTTGCAGCAACTCTGGAAATCACATCCAATATTTCTTTACTATCGTCCGAACTATCCGAGCTTTTTTTAACATCAGAGATAATAACATCAGAGATAATAACGTCAGAAACAATAACGTCAGAGACAGGAACGTCCAGTGCTGCAACCTGTATTATAGAAGAATCAGCCTCTTGAGCAGAAGCATAATGTAAAAGTGATGATCGTCCCTGCCCCTGTATATAACGCTTCAAACGAATATATTCTCTTGCAAAAGTCTGAAGCCCAACTTGCTTTTCAATATTAGATTGAGACAACTTACGCTCAAGGTCTTTAATACGGGCATCCTGCTCTGTTGATACGGAAACATCAGAAGATTCCGCAACAACAGCATTCTTAGCCAAAATTAAATCTGAACTCA
>JAGLMC010000014.1 GCA_023140215.1 Alphaproteobacteria bacterium | reverse complement strand
AACTCATTTTTTCCAAATCAAGATGCAAATCATTATTTTTTGAAACCAGTTCTTTAATACGGGCATCCTGCTCTGTTGATACGGAAACATCAGAAGATTCCTCAACAACAATATTTTTAGCCAAAATTAAATCTGAACTCATTTTTTCCAAATCAAGATGTAAATCATTATTTTTTGAAACCAATTCTTTGTTTTCTAAAAGCACTGATTCAATACGTGAATTTAATGCCAAACTTTCATTTGCTCCTTGCTCAAACTCAACTATCTTCGCCTTTAAAGACTCATTTTCAAGACGCTCAACATCCAACTCACCCTGCGCATTGACAAACATAGCCATAGTATCACCTTCATTTTTCAATGCTTCAAACATTTTTGTTTTTTCTGCAACAACATCAAACAAGGCACGCTCTTTCTCAGCCAGTTTTTCCTCATACACAACAATATCGGCAAGAGCTTTTTCAAGCTCTACTGCCACTCCTTCATTCTTTACTTTCAAAGCCTCAACATCAGTTTCAGACACAACATTTTGTGAAACAACTTCAAGCTGCTTTTTCAGAGCATTATTTTTGCCCTCAAGCATAAGAACTTTTGACTTATGTTCCTCAGCTATAACTGAAATTTTCGTTTCCAACATATTATTTTTTAATTTAGAATCTTCCACTATCCCCGTTTGATCGAGTACCGCTTGCTCTGCCACAGCGATAAACTCAGCATCCTTTTCTTCTATTTCAATATTCAAAGAAGCTACAGTTTCCTCAAGCGTAGAAATAGATTTTTTATACGCACCCTCTGCCTTTTCATTTTCTATCCTTAAAAGCTCAAACTCTGCCCGTTTTTCATTACTCAAATCAAGCTGTGCCTTTACAGCCGTTTCCTGAAGTAACCGATTCTCATTCTTCATCTGGCCAATCTGTTGACGAAGCTGCTCCAAAAGCTGAACATCCACACCTTTACTATTCATAGCAAGTTGCAACATTTTATTCTCAGCTTTATATTTTTTGATCTCAGTCTCGAAAGTAGCTTTCGCATTATCTTGTGCCAAATCCAATTTCTTTTGCAGTAGATTTTTACTTTCATTAACAATCTTAATTTGAGCTTTCATATCTTCTACAAATACGGCCGATTTAGATTGTTTATCAATAGAAGCCTGCAATATTTTATTTTCAGTCTCAAGACCACTAATTTTACTTTTCAATACCTGTAAATCTACCTTACTTGTATTCGCCAAACTCAAAGCAGATTCCAATTTTAAATTTTGTTCCCTTAACGTAGATAACGACAACAAATCTGATTCAGACATTTTATAGGATTTAGCTTTTTTAATATCACTTTGTAACAAAACATTTTCCTTTTCTAAAAGAAAAACCTTATTTGAAAGCTCTGTAATTTCAAGATTCTCAACCTCAATCGGAGCAAGAGCCAAAGTCTCTTGTTTTTTATCCAACAATCCGGAAAGCCTATTATTTTCATCTCGCAGATCGTTTAACTGATGCCGTAAACTATTAATTTCCTGACGATAAGAAGCTGGTACATTTGCCTGAATAACACCGCCACTCTCACCACCTGCGGCAGGCATTATCATAGTTGTCAAACATGTTGCTAAACTAAAACTTCCAGATTCAATATCAGATAAATCAAAATTATATGACTTGCCGGCAATCTCTATACGCAAAAGTCCTGTTCTTTCCAGAGCAGAGAAAAAAGAAGCATCACGCCCCAAACGTACAACAAACGCTTTATTTGAAGTTGGATAAACATTGTATACACGTTGCTGACCAGCACCGGGATCAAGAATTACAGGAAAACTCTCACCATTTAAAAAAATTGATCTTTGAAAATCAAGAGCTAATGATATTTGCTCATTTTGATTTTTTGCAAATGTCAAAATTAAATTTTGTTCAAAACGTCTGGCTATCGCACAATAATCATTCCCCTGCCCTTTCTTATCAGCAACCTTAGAAACTGCCCAATCAGTAGATGGGGATAACATCACTCGTTTTTGAGCATAAACATCAGAAACAAATGCACCGGTAATAAGTAAAGCCGCAATAGAAGCCACCGAAGAAACAAAAAAATTAATACGCATTTAAAACTCCACTTTCGTGAGCAAAGAAGAAAGAAAGACACATGGAAAACTCACAGAAACAAGATTCATAGAAGCATCCATTGTGAACAATACATTGAGTCTCTACTGAATTAAATTCAGGATAATAATAAAAAGGAGGATATGTGGATAAATTTGCACCTAAAACACAGAATAATACAAGATATTTTACATATAATCATTTAATGTCTTGTATGACTAAAACACTCTGCTCATTTTGTGATTCAACATAAAGAGTTCCAACCGGACGCATATTATCATTCGTATACTGCCCAAGTAAAATTGATACTGCATTTTCATATTCTGTCTTTATTTTAATATCAGCAAGAACAGAAAACTCATTCTCCGTATCCCACAAAAACTTGATACCGGCTTTCGATGACCACTCTTTCAACACCTCTTTAATACTCTGACCTTCAGACGCAGTCCAAACAGAACCAACAACAAAGTTTTCCACCTTATCCGATCTTTTAACATCCTTTTGAACATTATTTCGCATCTTTTCAAAATGAGAATAATAAGCATCAATATCAAAACTTTTGGAAGATTTATGTTGAACATGTTCATTATCCAAGGAAGGAGAAGGCGAAAGAGAAGGTGATAATGACGAATCAATAGTAAACCCAGCCCACACAACTGACGAATAAATAAAGACACATAAGGCCAACACCACAACAAAACTATAATATATGACACTTAAACGCATAATAAAAACCTTTCAAAGTTTCAGGTGATCTAATAAAAGATAATTTTTTATGTAGAGAGATGCAATCTTTATTCTTTAGTAACATCAATTCCATCATTTAGCTTATAAGCCAAAGATGCCTCAAGAAACATATCAAGCTCACCATCAAGCACAGCTCTGGAATTTGTTGTTTCCACACCCGTACGTAAATCCTTAATCATCTGATATGGATGCAAAACATAAGAACGAATCTGATGTCCCCAACCAATATCAGTCTTTTCACCATGAGCCTTAGCCTGAGCTTCTTCACGTTTACGCATCTCCAATTCATAAAGTCTCGCTTTCAACATATCCATAGCCTGATCTTTATTTTGATGCTGGGAGCGTTCATTTTGACAAGCAGCAACAACCCCGGTAGGAATGTGAGTAATTCGCACAGCACTATCCGTTGTATTAACGTGTTGGCCGCCTGCGCCACTGGAACGATACGTATCGATACGTAAGTCCTTTTCATCAATATGAATATCAATACTATCGTCAACAACAGGCGACACTGCTATAGATGCAAAACTGGTATGTCTACGAGCAGCAGAATCAAAAGGAGAAATTCTAACCAAACGATGCACTCCATTTTCTGTCTTTAGCCAGCCGTAAACATGATCTCCACTAATTTTAATTGTCGCTGACTTTATGCCGGCTTCCTCACCCTTGCTCTCTTCCATCAAAGAAACCTTAAAACCTCGAGAACCAGCCCAACGAACATACATACGAAGCACCATATTAGCCCAATCCTGTGCCTCAGTCCCGCCAGCACCGGCATTAACCTGCAAATAAGCATCATTAGAATCAGCCTCACCGGAAAGTAAACTTTCAAGCTGCCGTCGCTCAACATCATTTTTTATGGATTCAAGAACTGCTTCAGCCTCTTGCACGATATCATTATCGCCCTCTTCCTCACCGAGTTCTATAAGCTCAATATTATCGCTCAAAGTTTGTTCAATATCATTAACGCCCTGAATCTTGTTATCAAGGCTCGTACGCTCACGCATAATTTTTTGAGCTTTATCAGGATCAGACCAAAGGTCAGGATCTTCGCTAAGAGCATTTAACTCCTCAAGTCTTTTAAGGGCATTATCCCAGTCAAAGATGCCTCCTCAGCAATGCTAAAGCGCTCTTAATATCTCTAACAATGCTTTCCGATTCTGCGCGCATTATAAAATACTCCAACTAGCAACAACGACTCATAAAAAGAAGTTTAACAAACTTAAGCTGCTTCTTCCACGAGAGAATACTGAGCAATTAGAAAATCTGAAACTATTTGTGAATAATCATCCCCGACAGCTTCCTGCGATAAAATTGTCAACAAGTTTCTATCTACAACATGTGAAGCATCAACACACGAAGCACCTGCTTTCTTAACAGCCGACACCAAACTTTCCGAAGATGAAACACGCCGTCCATCAAGCCTTTGTGCAAAAACAAGCAAATCAAGTGCCTCGGAAACAGCCACAACCGGCTTATCAGAATCAATAAAACCGCCAACAAAACGTTTCGTATGAGCTGTAAGCTTCAACTTATCTATGCTTCTCCGACCTCCCGGAATAACTAACATTGAAAAATCAACAGTCAAAGCAGCCGATAAAATATCATCTGCTGCAAAATTCAACCCCCAACCTTTACCATTCCAACTATTCACAATGCCACCATTCATACTAACAATACGCATTGTTGCCCCTAAAGGCCGGATAACTTTTTGAATAGAAGTTAAATTTGACTCACAAAATCCATTAGCAACCAAAACAGCAAGCTTTTCACCAAAAAGTGGTTTATTCATTATATCCTCTCCATAATTATTTTCTGGGACTAATAAGAAAACTATAAACGCGCTCAAGTACAAAATCCTTGAAGTGCACAGCCTCATACTCAGTCAATTTTTTATTATATTTAAGGTGAAGGAAAATTACTTTTTTATACCAAAGAGTCAAGAAAAATGTACTGCACAACATAAACAACTCATGAAAACATAGCAAAACTCTAAAAAAACAACCTGTTGAAAACTTATGCACTATATTTAATTTACACTTATTTCTGTAATAAAAGCTTGCTATTCTTTATCAAAATTACTAAAACTACCGTGTTTTTTACGAAAAACATATTAATCTTGCAATGACAGTCTTTACATTATGTCCTTACAAGATTAAAAAGTGTAACTACACACATTTAATAATTTTAAGTACGCTTTTAGTTTAAGGAGCAATTTATGAAAACGCTGCGCAATATTATTTTAACCGCCGGAATGCTTAGTTTAACTGGCTGTACGGCATTCACAAGCTTTAGTGAAGTTGAGGCTCTCAACGATGCACAAGCTGTTGGAAGCCCATTCACACAATCACTAGCCGGTGAATATCGTGAATTTGCGAATAATGAGCTCAAAGAGATGTTTGACTATCCCGATGCTCTTCACTTCGCACGCAAAGGATTAGCAGCCGCATCTGGAAACACAGTGCTTCCGGAACCTATAGCTGACTGGAACTTAAATGAAAGTCACGTTCAGGAATTAAGTGCCTCTCGCGGACGGATAATTGTAGCCTTTGACCTTGGCGCAAGAGAGCAACAACCCGCTCTTTCTGCTAAAACTCAGGCTAGATTTGATTGTTGGATAGAAAGTCAGGAAGAACATTGGCTTGATACAAGCGTAATAGCATGTAAACAACAATTCATTGATGCAATAAATCAACTTGAAGCTGAATTGCAATCTCCTGCACCGGTAATAACACAATCCGCTGAAGAACCTATAGCTTTTGATGTAAACGTAGCTCAACCTATGGAAATAGAAAATGCAATGTATCTAGTCTTCTTTGACTGGGATTCATCTAAACTGGGGAACGGTGCATTAAATGTTCTTGATGCTATCAAAAAGGAAATATCCGAAAATCCACCCGGCACGGTAAATGTAGTTGGACATGCTGATACATCCGGCCCTAAAACTTATAACACACGACTAGCCTTTAAACGTGCAAACATGGTGCGTGACGCACTCGTTCAACGAGGAGTCGATGCAAACCTGATTGCAGTTGATGCAAAAGGAGAGGAAGAACTGTTAGTTTCCACACCTGACAGTGTACGTGAACCTGCTAACCGTCGTGTAAATATTTCTTTCAACTAATACTTTATTAGAATACATTTAAAGCCGAAGCGTCTATATAAGTGCGCTTCGGCTTTTTAGCATAAAAAAAGGAAACTCCTCTTTGGATTTCAGACCTATATTATATATAATTGGAATATTCCTTTCCATTTTATCTATCAGTATGGTTTTCCCAATGCTTGCTGACTTATATACAGGATCAACTGATTGGAAAGCCTTCTTTTTAAGCATTATTATTACATCCTTTTTTGGTGGCGCTTTAATTCTCAGCAATATGGGAAATACAAATAGTATCTCAAGCAGGCAAGCCTTTTTACTCATTATTTTAAGCTGGTTGGGAATAGCTACATTTGGCGCTTTACCATTCCGCTTATCCGAACTACAGATGAGTTTCACCGATTCCTTTTTTGAATCTATGTCCGGAATAACTACCACCGGCTCAACCGTAATAACCGGTCTTGACGATGCCCCAAAAGGAATCCTGCTATGGCGCGCCCTCCTGCAATGGCTAGGTGGAATTGGTATTATCCTAATGGCTATGTCTATTCTACCATTCCTAAATGTAGGTGGAATGCAAATCTTCAAAACAGAGCTATCAGAAAGTGAAAAAGCCAGACCACGCACAGCACAACTAGCAAGTTCAATAGGATTGCTTTACCTAGCTCTCACTGTTATTTGTGCCATATGCTATATGTTTACAGGACTAAAAACATTTGATGCAGTTGCACACTCTCTCACCACAATTGCAACAGGCGGATACTCAACATTCGACAATTCTTTTAGCCACAGCAACAATCCTTGGACTGAAATTGTTGCTATGATTTTTATGATTGTTGGCGGACTACCATTTGTTTTATATCTCAAAGCAATAGGTGGAAATATAAAAGCTTTTTTCAATGATTCACAAGTACGAGCCTTCATATGCATTGTCGTACTCACCATCACTATCACAACATCCTATCTTGTAATGCAACAAGGTAAAACCATTATAGAATCTTTACGCCATGCATCCTTCAATATTATCTCCATTATCACCGGCACAGGATATACCAATGGAGACTTTAATGCATGGGGCGGATTTGCTGTTTCAATGCTCTTTTTTCTAATGGCTGTTGGCGCATGCGCCGGCTCTACATCATGTGGAATTAAAATATTCCGCTTTCAAGTTCTCTATTCCGTAACAAAAGTTCAAATCAAAAAATTACTACACCCGCACGGAGTTTTTATTCCTCACTATAATGGACGACCAATACCAAAAGATGTTCCCATGTCTGTTATGAGCTTCTTTTTTCTCTATGCATTATGCTTCTGTCTACTAGCTATTTCACTATCTTATGTAGGTCTTGACTTCCTAACAGCAATGTCGGGAGCAGCAACATCAATCTCAAATGTTGGGCCGGGATTGGGAGATATTATAGGCCCCACGGGAACATTCACCACACTTCCCGATAGCGCCAAATGGATATTAAGTGCAGGAATGCTTTTAGGACGACTGGAAATATTTCCAGTATTAGTAATACTCTCCGTTCATTTCTGGAAACATTAAAGCTTTTCAAATCATGAATATCAAGACATCAAGAAACAAATCCAAACAATCAAAAAATGGGAAAGAAAAACGCTCCCCTAAAAAAATAACAAAAACCTACCTACATAATGCCGGACTATATTATCTCCAACGCTTCGCCTCCAGCAGTCAACAATTTAAAAAAGTTATGCTGCACAAAGCCATAAAATCTTGTCATCATCATAAAGAACAAGAAATTAGTATCTGCGAAGAAATGATTGATGAATTAGTAGAAAAATTCAAATCCATAGATCTTCTTAATGATGAAACATATACACGCGGAATGATTATATCACTCAGACGACAAGGTAAATCTAAAAAAGCAATCACCGTAAAGCTTAAATCCAAAGGACTGGAAGACAATATCATAAAACAAAAACTTGAAGAATATGACATTGAAAATAATGAAAGCAAAGAAGAAGCCGAATTTCAAGCAGCCATGATATTTGCCAAAAAGAAACGCCTTGGAATATTCGACGACAATGAAACTGACAACAAAAAAGCTTTGGGACGACTGGCTAGAGCCGGATTCTCATACAATACAGCTCGGCGCGTTTTAAAAACAGAATATGATGAAGATTATATTTAAAATAATTACATGACACTACGAATACATAATACTACGAAACTTCCACCCACATAAAAACTTCCGGCACACTCAAAGAAGCACACATATTTGATGCATAAATACAACCTGAACAGCCGGTAGTGTTTGAATCGCATCCACTCTCTTTTACCGAAATATGCTCCAACTTTTTAACTTTACCTTTAGCAATCAAATAATCAAGCATGCCGCGAAGAGCTTCTGAATCAATAGAAAAATGCTGCGACATTTCAGTTAAAGAAACACGCTTATGCTGACGTAAATAATTCTTTAAATCCAAAACAACCATAAGCTATCTATACCTTTCCGCCCTGTTCTGCAATTTTATATTCATGTGACTTACCAATATACTTAAGACCCAAAACCACAAGAACAAAAACAACTAACACCCCGACACTCCAAGTAAGTGAAGTCTGAGGATGTGCAGCAAATGTTCCCATTTGATAGGTCATCACCGCAGCACCATAACCAAGACCCGTTGACCAAAATAAAATAAACATTGTCCACAAAACAGAAGTCTCTCGCAAAACAGCAGCTATAGCAGCCACACATGGCATATAAAGCAAAATAATAATCATATAAGCCAGCGCACCGGCCTTACCATCAAAATATTTCTGCATTATTCCAAAAGTATTTGTAGAAACATCCTGCGTTTCCGATGCCGTTTCAATAGAACTAACATCGCCAATATCTAAACCCAAAGGATCAGAAAAGCTAACCAATGCATCCTGCAAATTTGGTGAAATGCTAGAAAATGCCTCTCTAACCCCCCCATATAAATTGTAAGCAGCATCGTCTTCTTCTTGAGATATATCAACATCATCACCAATTTGTGAATACAAAACATCCAAAGTCCCGACAACAACTTCTTTAGCGAATATCCCTGTAAACAAACCAACACTAGCCGGCCAGTTTTCCTCACTAATTCCAATAGGACGCACAATCGGAGTCATGCTTTTTCCAATCACAGACAATACTGAATTCTCGGAATCCTCATTACCAAAAGAACCATCAACCCCCCATGAATTCAAAAAGCTCAATACAACCACAACCAAAACAAGTATCTTACCTGCCTTAAACATAAAGGTAAAAAGCCTGTTCCATGTACGGGTCAAAAGAGAACGCAAAGTCGGAACATGATAAGCAGGTAACTCCATAATAAAAGGCTCAGCCTCACCCTTAAGCAAAGTATGCTTAAGCACCAACCCGGTCAAAACAGCAAAAGCAATACCCAAAAGATAAAGCAAAAAGACAATATTTTGCCCACCATACGGAAAAAAAGCAGCAGCAAACAAAGAATAAACCGGCAAGCGCGCACCACAAGACATAAAGGGCGACATCATAATAGTCATAATCCGATCACGTTTACTCTCTAAAGTCCTAGCAGCCATAATAGCCGGAACAGTACAACCAAACCCCAAAATCATCGGAACAAAAGATTTACCCGGCAATCCAATAACACGCATAGCCCTGTCCATAACAAATGCTGCACGGGACATATAACCGGAATCCTCCAAAAATGTTAAAAAGAGAAAGAGAAAACCAATCACAGGAATAAATGTTGCAACAGTTTGAATACCGCCACCAACACCATTGGCCAGCAATACAATAAGCCATGCCGGAGCATTAATAGATTCAAGAACATGTCCAGTACCATCAACAACAATAGTCCCTGTTAGAATATCAAAAAAATCAATGAAAGCACTGGCAAAATTAATGGTAAACAAAAACATTCCATACATAATCAGCAGAAAGACCGGCAGCCCAAAAAAACGGTTTAAGACAATATGATCTATTTTATCTGAAAACGTCGCCTTAACATCCTTGGGACGCTTAACAAAATCACAAACAAGAGCATGCACAAAACTATAACGGTTATCAGCAATTAAAGTATCCGCATCCTCATTAAATTTTTTCTCCAAAGCAACACGCATTTCGGTAACACCCCTAACATCTTCCTCAGATAAAAGAGAAAGAACTGCGTCATCTTCTTCCAATATCTTGATACCAAGCCAACGCGTATCAATGTGCCGTTCTTTAGCTATAGAAGATGTGTACTTCTCAAGATCTTTTAGTACAGCTTCGATCTCCAGCGTATATTCAGGAAGAACAGGAAGAGCTTTAGATGAAGAAATATGATCATAAATAACATTCAATAATTCAGACTTACCCTTAGCTTTAGCTTTAGTTGCAATTAACGAAACAACAGGACAGCCAAGCTTCTTGGAAAGCTCCTGTACATCAATTTTAATTCCCCGCATATGAGCCACATCACTCATATTCAACACAACGACAAGAGGCACACGCATTTCCAATAATTGAGCCGTCAAGTAAAGATTGCGCTCCAAATTAGAAGCATCAACAATATTCACAACCAAATCAGCATCACTGGACAAAATATAATCACGAGCGATTTTTTCATCCAAAGAAGACTCACCAAGACCGGACAAAGAATAAATCCCCGGCAAATCTACAACAGCAATATTTTTATAATTATATTGAAAATGCCCTTCTTTACGATCAACTGTTACACCAGGCCAATTTCCAACGCGCTGAGAAGAACCAGTCAACGCATTAAATAACGTAGTCTTCCCGCAATTAGGATTTCCAATAAGGGCAATATGAAGATCACTCATTACGATACTTCTTTCACTTTTTCAACATTTACAATATCAGCTTCGCTTTTTCGCAAACTCAAATTAGAACCGCGCACATTAATTTCCACAGGATCACCCAAAGGAGCGACACGAATAACAGTAAACTCAACTCCAAGCGTCAAACCCATAGAAAGAAGTTTTTGCTTATAGCTACGAGCACCTTTTGAAAAACTGACGACTTTGCCACTTTCCCCCTGTTTCAACTGATCAAGTGTAATTTGCATACTTTCCAAGCCCCCTACCCTAAAAGTCAAAACCATACGTAGCAATCGCACCAATTACATCAGTGTCTACACCGCTTGCATCTGTATTGAGCCAGCCAACATCAAACATAAAACCATTACTAAAATCGTAACCACCGGAAATCTGGAAAAGATGATCGTCAAAATCATCTCCCGCATTAACATCAATATCTCTTTCCGTATAACCTAGTGTTAAATTCCAAACATCATCAAGCAGCACTGTAAAATCAGCACTCATATAACGATTATCATCATTCCCACCTTCAAAATTAGAAATATCAACATACTCAACAAGAGCAGCCAATGTTAAACGATCCGTAAGAGCAAGAGCATTATGACCCAGCGACACTGCAAACCCTTGTTCATCATCACCGCCTATATCAGCATCTCCAGATTCCAAATGTTTAAAACCAACTTTATAATAAAGATTTTCATATCCAAATATATCATCGCCATCCAAAGAAAAAACATACGATGAAAAATCTTCCGTATTAGAAACTCCACCATCAGACTTAGTTACTGTTCCCCGTCCTGTTCCTATAGATTCTGCTAAGAATGTTGTATCTGAAAAGAAAGTACTAGCCGTTAATGTATGCGTAGCAGCGCTAACATCTTCAAAAACATATGCACCACCAAATCCAATTTTCTCTGTAACCTGATAATCTCCAGCGAAATCACCACTCCATATCCCTCCAAAATCCCATACACTACCAAAACCGGGATTAAACTTACCTGCAAAGGCCGACCATGAGCCGTTAACATAATTGAGCTTTAACTCTTCAACAAACACACCTTCATCCTCAAAGAAATTATCCTCTCCGGGATCAGGATCAAGCACAGGCTCAAGAACAAGCGTTCCATCAATAAAAAAATTGTCAGTAATACTTAAAGTCGGAGCAACCTCCGTGCGCATAAATGTATTATTTCTTTCCTCATCAGGATCATCAGAATCAATTCCCCAATCACTTTGCAGCTCAATAACAACATCAGCAGAAACAAGAGGATAGGATTCTTCTTGTGCATAAGCAGGAAGAGCAATGAAAATATCACCCAATAAAAACAACAAAAGAAAACGCATATTTTTCACACTTCTAATCATAGCAAAACCTTTCAATCATTAAACGAGAATGCTTCTCATTATCTGAGATAAAGAACTAAAACCAACATGTCAACAGAATAAAAAAAGAAAATAATTATAGCTTTGTCTGAACCATAATCTTATGCGCCATACCACGCCCCAAAGCCACCCGTGTATCACCAATAGCTAAAAGAAGTGGCCCACTAAAATCATTTTCAAGAACCTTAACTTGAATACCAACCATCAAACCAATATCTTTAAGCTTCCGCTGCAAATTCCTTCCGAAAGAAAAAGATACAACAAAAACATCCTCACCAACACTCGCCAAAGTAAGCGAATAAGCTTTCTGTTTTTTACACAAATCTTCTGTCTCTTTCATATTCACAAACCTCTACACCCCACAGCAACTAATGTTAATGCAACCTAATACAACAACAAATAAATTAACGATATAAAAAAATGAAAATTTATGTCTTTAGACTAACCCTGTCTGCCGGAAAAACAATAGTAGCAGTAGTCCCAATACCTTTTTGAGAAAACAACTCTAACTCCCCGCCATGAAGCTTAATCAATGCATCAACAAGCGTTAATCCAAGTCCGGTACCGGAGCCACTACGTGAAAACTCATTATCGACCTGTCCAAAAGCTGACAATGCTTTTTCCATCTCCATCTCATCAAGACCAACTCCGGTATCAGTAACAGAAAGACGTAACTGCCCCTCAGCATCTACATCTGTTGAAATTGTTATTCTCCCACCACTTGGAGTAAATTTTATAGCATTAGAAAGCAAATTCATTATAACCTGCTTTATGGCCAGCTCTTCCCCTACAATATGAGGAGCATCTTGAACGGTATTTGATACTGTCATTTTATTAACTTCAATCTTCTTAGCCAACATAAGCAAGCTAGCATCAACAAGCTTATCTAGTTCTACAACACCTTCATTTAACTGACGCTCTCCAGCTTCAATCTTGGAAATATCCAATATCTCATTAATAATATTTAATAGCTTCTCTCCGCTTTCATTAATATCCTTAGCATATTCCCAATAAGCTTTTTGCCCAATAGGGCCAAAAACCTCATTCTTAATCATCTCTGAAAACCCAATAATTGAATTAAGCGGAGTTCTAAGCTCATGACTCATATTTGCCAAAAATTCTGATTTTGCACGATTGGCAAGATCGGAATTTATCTTAGCTTTACTCATAGCTATCTGAGAATTTTTACGCACTGTAATATCTTCAATACTCCCCTCATAATAAAGCGTATTATCATTTTCATCTTTTACAATTCGAACATTCTCATTAATCCATATTTGAGTACCGTCCTTTTTATAAACCTGTGTTTCAAAGCTATAAATAGCCTCTCTCTTTTCAAGCTCCATTAAAAAAATCTGACGTGCCCGTACATCCACATAAACACTCTTATTGGCATCCTTGATCTCTCGCAAAATATCTTCAGGATTATCATACCCAAGAACACGCGCAAGCGCAGGATTAGCACTTAAATACATTCCCTCAGGTGTAAGCTGATAAATCCCTCCGGCCGCATTTTCAACAATAGTCCTGTATTTTTTCTCTGCTTCACTCAAAGCTCTTTCCGCACGTCTACGTTCCTCAACATCTGTTATAGTTCCAACAACGCGCAAATTTTTCTCACTATCATATCTAGTCATAGACACAGCAAGCTCAACCGCTCTAAAAATACCATCAGATGTTCTTAAACGTGTAAAAAACCTATACGCCTGCTTTTGCCCCTTAACCATAAGCTGAAAATCTTTTTCTTGTTGTTCCTGATCTTGTGGATGCAACATTTTAAAAAGACTTAATCCAACAGATGGCTCTGAGTCAAAACCTGTAACTTTACGCCATGTTGCATTTAAAAATAATATAATTCCTTCTTCATCCGTTTCAAAAATAATATCACTAACAGCATCAATAACAGCTCTATTTTCTTGTTCAGACTGACGCAACCTCTTATTCAAAAGAGCACGCTTTACAGCTTCAGCTTCAATTTGCATATTTTTCTCTTCCAAAGCCTTATACATTTCAGAAACCTCTATAGCCCTGCTGCTATTACTACGAATATATAAAACTCCAAAAGCTGTAATCATAAAACCAAAAACAATAACAAACAAAGGTATGCTTTCTATAAATGCCACCTGTCTATTTCTAACAAACTCCGTTTTTGCTTCCCATAAACTATTTGCAAACTTAAATTCATATGTCTGCGTAAATCCGGACATCTCATCTAAACCATTAAGTTTTTTACGATCAAGATCATATATTTCATAACCGCTTTGCATATCACGAACGGCAAAGCTAGCAACAGACCTGTTACTATCCAACCATGTTTCATTCAAAATAGAACCAACAGTACCAACACCAATCAAAATACCGGCAGACGCATCTCCTCTATCAACAGCCTTAACTAAGGCAAAAGGAAAAGCATCAATTCCCATAAACCTCTCGTTATCACTTACAGAACTAACAAACGACAAATTCGTATATACAACCGTACTTGAAGAAAAAACTATCCTTTCTTTCTTGATATAAGACAAAAACGACGGATCAACCTCAATAGTATAACGCTTATAAATTGAGCTTAACTTACTATCTTCATGAATCTTAATATACTGCCAATGTCCGGGACTTTCTTCATACACCCACAACACTTGATCGAAAGCATCAATTCCAGATGATAAATCCCGCACCTTTTGAGCTAAAATTTCTCGATCAACAGTATTGAAAAGAGACAATATCTCAGAAACAGACTCCACAGATGTTTGTAATTGAAAAAGACCACCAACCAGAATTTCAACCGTACCCTTAATTGAACGGTCATATTCTTCTTTAACCATTGATTTAACAGAAGAATTCAAAACAAAAAAAGCAATAGCAACTAAAATTATTCCAATAAGAACAAAAGAAAACTGCACACCGCCATAAAGCATAGCCCCACCATCAGAAAAGCCGCGCTTAGTTTGTTGTTTTTGTTGCTTTATTTTTCTTTCTTTAAACATCATGCTCTTTGTTTTAAGAGTAAAATACTTATCTCTTTTGTTAATTTCAAACAACAAGGTTGCCCTAAAGCTATTAAAATTTTCCTAAGTTTATGTGATTCTTATATAAGCACAATAACAGTTTCCTATAACGGCAACCTAATAGTAACCTTTAATCCTCCATATTCACTTCTATCCAGCCAAATTTCACCACCGTGTCCATGCACAACATCCATAGCAATAGGTAATCCAAGCCCAATACCACCAGTTTCCACATTGCGTGAAACATCAACACGATAAAACGGTCTAAAAACTTCTTCATATTGATCCTCAGGAATACCGGAACCATCATCCTCAACCAAAAGTATAAGCCTATTTTTCTCATCAACATCAAAAGAAACCCAGACATTATGAGCATATTTACCAGCATTATTAATCAAATTTGCTAAACAACGTTCAAACGCTACCGGACGAACAGTAATATTAATTTTATCTTCAGTACTAACAGTAATATTAATTCCTTGTCTTTTTGCAGAAGCAACAACCTTTTCAAGAATTACATTCAAACTTGTCAATGAAACCTTCTCGTCACCTTCCCCACGTACAAAATCAAGATACCCGTCAATCATTTTCTCCATATCCTGAATATCAAACTTCATAGCATCAACCTCCGCACTATCCTCCAACATCGCCATTTGTAGCTTCAAGCGAGTCAAGGGAGTACGCAAATCATGAGAAACACCGGCCAGCATCGTTGTCCTTTGCTCAATTTGCCGTCTTATACGCCGATGCATATCAAGAAATGCCTGAGCCGCCATACGAACTTCTGTTGCCCCTTGCGGTTTAAAAGATACAACGTCATGACCGCGACCAAAACGCTCAGCAGCAATAGCCAGCTTCTTAATAGGCCGTATTTGATTACGCATAAATAAAATGGCAATAACAAGCAAAGCCAGAGAAGTACCCATCATCCAAAGCAAAAATATATATCCGGAAGAAGAAAATAAACGACGCTGCGGCAATGAAACATACAAAACCCCATCCTCAAGCTGCACCCATATTTGAACCCGCTTTTCCTTAAAATCAATATCAAGCGCAAAAGGCTTTCCTACAATATTCCTAAGTTCTCCTGTAAGTATCCCTGCAACCATTGATTCCCAACCGCGAGAAGGTAAATCAAGTGTCACATCATGCAAAAACGCATCCTCTTTATAAACAAACTTCAAACCAAGTTTTTCATCCGCACCAATCATAACATCATCAACAAAACCTTGGCTGGAATCGCGCTCTATTACTTTAGATATCAAAGCAATCTCTCCGGCAACGGCATAAGACAAGCGCGTTGTAATTTTACTCCAATGCCTATCAAAAAATATAAAAGCCGTAATCACCTGTATAAGCAAAACAGGAATAACCAAAATAAGAAGAGAGCGCGCAAACAATGTACGCGGCAAAAAGGTTTTTATAGAAACACCACTAAATTTTTTCTTATCCATATAATCAAAGTAATTTGTTTCAACACAAGGTACAAGCTACAACAAACAGACCAAACACTTAAAAAAACGCAACCATCTTAAAAAATAAACGCAAACGATTATATTTCCTCGATTCTTAACAAATATCCTTTACCGCGCACAGTTTGTAAATATCTAGGGGCGCGAGTATTTTCTTCAATCTTCCTGCGTAAACGTGTGACCTGCACATCAATCGTACGCTCACCGGCATCTACACCGCAACTTTCTGCAAGCTCTTCACGAGACATAACCTC
>JAGLMC010000013.1 GCA_023140215.1 Alphaproteobacteria bacterium | reverse complement strand
CGTTCTGATATGAATGTTCCTGCCGGAGCAAAAATTCAGCTTTTAATTAAAGATGCAAATGAAAAGACAAAAGCACGTTTATGTGATTATGGTGAAATTATTCAACGTATGGCACGTATAGAGAATATTGGTTTTACTGATAATGTTCCAAAAGGCTCTATTCAAACTATTGTTGATGAAGCAATACTTTTGCTACCTATTGCTAATATTATAGATATTGAACAAGAGCGCACACGTTTGAAAAAACAGCTTGAAAAGCTAGAGCAAAATATTAAGAAAATAGATCAAAAGCTTGAAAATAAAAAGTTTTTATCCAATGCGCCTAATGAGGTTGTTGAAGAACAGCGTAGCCGTAAATCAACAGCAGAAATTATGCATGAAAAATTAAGTCATGCCTTGGAACAATTGGAAACAGTTTAGTAGATATAAGCAGGTTCAATATGCTGCTGTAATGGTGTCTGTTGTTCATATCTTGGAGACGGTTGATACCCTAAAGTCTCAAGAATGGCTTCAAAAAGACGCTCATATTGGCAGGCATAAAGTCCCATATTATAAAGGCTGTTTAGTTCTATGACAATAATTTCATCTTTGTCATTCGTGGCCAGATCAAGTGTATAGTGGAGGCACAAAGGGTTTTCGGCTTTAAATTCTTTAGAAACAATGGTCGCAAACTCTATGTACCGTTTTACTAAATCGGGCTTGTTAAGAGCCTTTTCTTTACCGCGAATACGCTCAATAGCAGGATCGAATATATTGTCTTGATTATTTTTTGGTGTAAGAGCTTTTATGCAGCCAGCGCCGGTGACAGGCTTCCCATCAACAATAAAAACCCGGTATTCATTATACATAGGGATATGTTCTTGAATTAAAATGCAGCTTTCTTCTACATTTTTAAGAGTTCTTGAATATTTCATATCAGCCATGATTTCTTTCATTGTTTTTATTTTTTGATCTATATATTCATGTTTGTTCTTCATTTTCTCAACTTCTTCAAACTTTTTTTCAATGTGATGGAAAAAAAGGTCATTAAAAGCATTAATGGCATTAGCTTTGTCGGGACAAACGATTGTGGGGAGGGCTTTTCTTACCCCGATATATTTAGCAACTATTTTATCTGCATGAATTTTATTAACAGCCTTTATAAATTCATCTTCTATACATGGTGATATTATAATCTCTCGTCCGGCATATTTTTTAAAAACAGTGGATTTATGATAATGATCTGCTGCGTTAATCCAATCTTTTTTCGGCCACAAAGCTGAGCGTACACAGTGCAATGGCACAAAAAGACCTACACATATAGCGTCCTTTATATGCGTCTCAAAATCTTCTTTAAATTGATCACCATCTAATAGTTCTTTTATATTAGTGCTGTATTTTAAGACTGTTTGCATTTGAATATCTGCACAAATAGCTTGAGCAGGGCTTGTAGAGTCCGTAAAACAGGCAATTTTTAAAGGCTTGTTTTTCATATTGCATACTCATAAGTTTAAAAAAAGCTGCATTATAAGCAGCCTTTAATGTTTCAAAGCACAAAACCTATTTTTTATCATTGGCTTTATTTTCTTTTACAGCTTTATTAGAATCACCGGAAAGAAACGAGCCATAACGATTTTCAAATTTATCGAGTTGTCCTTTTTCAATCACTCTGCCTGTTCCACCTTGCCATGCAGGGTGTGTTAGAGGATCAACATCAAGCTTCAATTCATCGCCTTCTTTGCCCCAAGTGCTTTGTGTTTTGTATTTGCTTCCATCTGTCATCACAACTGTGATTTCATGGTAATCTGGATGAATGTCTGCTTTCATAATCTTAATCTCTTTTCTGCGCTTAATACTGCGTCAGGACTTGAATGAAGCGTCTGTTTATCGTTTATAGGCTTAGAATGCAAGTTTTTTTTCAAGAAGGAGTTGGGTTTTATGACTTGGTGGTTGCCACATAATTTTGAAAAAGTAAAACCGTATCTTGAGATTCGTATGAATCTTATTCGAGTTATGCGCGATATTTTTAATAATAAAGGCTTTTGGGAGGTTGAAACACCAATCCTGCAAGTATCACCAGTAATGGACGCACATATACATGCATTTAAAACAAAGGTACTTGACGCGGATTTAAAGCATGAGCGTGATATGTATCTACACACTAGCCCTGAATTTGCAATGAAAAAGCTGCTTGTGGCTGGATTGCCAAAGATTTACCAGATTTCTCATGTATTTAGAAATGCAGAAGAATCAAGTTTGCATTCACCTGAATTTACGCTCATAGAATGGTACAGAGCGAATGCTGACTATAAGGATATCATGGATGATTGCGTAGAGCTTCTTCGTATTTGTGCTGAAAGGCTTGGTATTAAAGAATATAAATATAAAGAGCATTATTCAAATCCTTTCTTAAAGTGGAATTTTATAACAGTATTAGAAGCCTTTGATAAATATGCTGAAATAGATTTAGAAAAATACCTTCCTGTGCCTCCCTCTTCATTTGAGGGCGAGGGGCAGGGTAAAGAAAATGCTATAAATGTTAAAGATTGCACGAATGTTTTTCGAGCTGAAATTATAAGTAAAGATATTAGAGTTACTGAAAATGATAAGTGGGAGGATTTGTTTTTTGCTGTTATGTCTGAAAAAATTGAACCGCATTTAGGTATGGGTGTTCCAACAATTCTTTATGACTATCCTGCTAGCATGGCATCTTTATCTCGTAAAAAACATGAAGATCCACGCTTTGCAGAGCGTTTCGAATTATATGTGTGCGGGATTGAGCTTGCTAATGCTTTTAGTGAGTTAACCAATGCAAAAGAACAACGACTCCGTTTTGAAGAGGAAATGATTCTAAAACAAGAATTATATAGTGAAAGCTATCCAATTGATGAAGATTTCCTTAAAGCACTAGAGTATGGTTTGCCTGAATCCGGAGGTATTGCCCTTGGTGTAGATCGTCTTGTTATGTTAGCAACAGGAGTTAAAAATATTAATCAGGTGCTTTGGACTGGAAAACTTTAGTAACCTTAAATTTTGCAATAAAGCCAAGCGACTATACTTACTTTTTAAGCTAATGATTTACCTTTAGAACAAAGATCAATAAAGGCTTCATTTAATCGCTCAATCATTGATATCTCACCGGCACGAAGTAATTTACGCGGATCATATTGTTTTTTGTATGGTGTACCATCATCAGGATCAACTTGATATAAAAAGGCTCTTGGATGCTCATTAACATATTTTCCGATAGCCTCTGAATAAGCAAATTGAGTATCTGTATCTATATTCATCTTGAATATGCCATAAGACAAAGCTTCGGCTATTTTGGATTTTTCCGAGCCGGAGCCGCCATGAAACACAAGATCAAGAGGATTTGCATCCGTATTATGTGTGCTTTGTACTAACTCTTGCGAATTTTTCAAGATTTCAGGACGAAGCTTTACATTGCCCGGTTTATAAACTCCGTGAACATTCCCAAAAGAAGCAGCAAGAGAGAAATGCCCAATTGGAGAAAGAAGCTCATAAGCTTTCAAGCAATCTTCAGGCTGAGTATATAGCAAAGGATTATCAGCGCCTATATTATCATCAGAGCCGACTCCATCCTCTTCACCACCGGTAACTCCAAGCTCTATTTCAAGACTTATACCAAGAGGAGCCATGCGTTTTAGCATCTTTTCTGATTCTGAAAGATTGAACTCGATATCTTCGGCGGAAAGATCAAGCATATGAGAGCTATATAACGGCTTGCCGGTTTTGCTAAAGTGTTCTTCTGAATAGTCAATTAATGCATTAACCCACGGAATTAGGGGCTTGTTAGCATGGTCTGTATGCAAAACAACGCAAATACCGTAATGCTCAGCTAACAAATGTACGTGCTGCGCTGCTGAAATTGCGCCAAGAACTTTAGCTTGAAAGGCATCAGGACAGCCAGTGCCAGCATAAAACTGCGCTCCTCCATTGGAAAGCTGAATAATAATATCAGATTTATTTTTAGCAGCAGCTTCCATAACAGCATTTATAGAATTGCTTCCAACAACATTAACAGCCGGAAGAGCATAGTTTCCATCTTTACAGGCTTTCAAAAGTGTTTTGTAATCATCACCGATTACAACACCCGGTTTTAATTTTGCGTTCATAATTCATTGCCTCATAAGGGTTATAATCCCTATGGTATAGATAAATAATTGTTTTAGATCAAGGGATGTGTGTGTTTAGTCCGGATATCCTGTTTTATGCATTGCAATAGCTGTATCCAGCATTCGACAGGCAAAACCCCACTCATTGTCATACCATGCCATAATACGGACAAACGTACCATTCATGACTGTTGTACCATTTAGATTATAAATAGCAGAATGAGGATTATGATTAAAATCACTAGACACACAAGGATCATCATAAACAGCCAAAACGCCTTTTAATTCTCCAGAAGCATATTCGCGCATAACATCGTTTATTTCATCTACAGTAGTTGATTTACCAGCTATAAAGCTGAAGTCCACAAGTGAAACATTTGGTGTTGGAACTCTAATAGAAACACCATCCAGCTTACCTTTCAATTCCGGTAAAACTTTTCCAACTGTTTTGGCTGCACCGGTTGAGGTTGGAATCATGTTCATAGCTGCTGCTCTGGCACGCAAAGGATCACGGTGTGAAGAATCAACAAGTTTTTGATCTCCGGTATAAGCATGAACAGTCGTCATAAAACCTGTTTCAATTCCAACAGAATTATTAAGAGCATAAGCTAAAGGAGCAAGACAATTAGTTGTACAAGAAGCATTGGAAACAATTTTATGTTCTGCTTTTATTTGCTCATGATTTACACCGTAAACAACTGTTAAATCAGCATTCTTTCCCGGTGCGGAAATCAAAACTTTCTTAGCACCGGAACTTAGATGCTGAGCAGAGCCTTCACGGTCATTAAACTTACCAGTACATTCCATAACAATATCTACGTTTTCCTCATCCCAACGCACGTTTTCGATATTGCGATTTCTAAAACGACGGATTTTTTTACCGTCAAGAATCATTGTATCTTCATCCTCTTTTACAACATCAAAAGAAGAAGTGCCGTGAACTGAATCATATTTTAAAAGAGGAAAGAAATTTCCACCCGGATCATTTACGCCTACTAGCTCAACATCATCTACATTTTGTTCAATAAGGGCTCTTGCTGTTAAACGTCCAATACGGCCAAAACCGTTAATTCCAATGCGCAAAGTCATATTATTTATCTTTCCTTTTACTTAATTCTTATTCTTTAGTTTTTGTTTTACAACCTTAATAATAGCCTCGGCAGTAATTCCAAAATGTTTGTATAATTCATCAGCAGGAGCAGAAGCACCAAAACTATCCATTCCAATAAAAGCTGAATAATGGCCGATAATGCGATCCCAACCTTGACGAATACCGGCCTCAACTGCGACTTTAAGACTCTTGTTAGAAATTAAGCTTTGAATATATTCATTGTCTTGCTGCCAGAATAAATCCATACAAGGCACAGATATCAAACGTAATTGCATACCTTCAGAGCTTAATGTTTCGTATGCCTCATTAGCGATTTCTACTTCAGAACCGGATGCAAATAAAGTAACTTCAGGTGAATTGCTTGTTTCTTTTAGGATATATGCGCCTTTTGCAGAAAGATTTTCCTCACGCATATCACATAACGTAGCGATTCCCTGACGAGTTAAAGAAAGAATACTTGGAGTTTCATTGCTATTAATAGCAATTTCCCAGCTTTCTGCTGTTTCCACACCGTCACATGGCCGGAAAACATTAAGATTAGGTATAGCGCGCAACGCTGCTAAATGCTCAACCGGTTGATGAGTGGGGCCATCTTCACCAAGTCCAATCGAATCATGTGTCATAACGTGAATAACGCGCTGTTTCATAAGAGCTGCAAGGCGAATAGCCGGACGGGAATAATCAGCAAATTGCATAAATGTTCCAGCATAAGGAATTAATCCGCCATGCAGTGTAATTCCATTCATAATTGCAGCCATACCATGTTCACGTACACCATAATTAATATAGTTTCCGCTGTAATCTTCTTTGTTAATGACCTTGGAGGCACTAACTTTTGTATTATTTGAGCCTGTTAAATCAGCAGATCCGCCAATCATAAAAGGAATCTCTTTTACTAAAGCTTCTAGACAAGTGCCGGATGTTTTACGTGTGGCATGTTTTGGCTTTTCAATAGAAAAACTTTCCTTGAGCTTTGAAATAATTGGAGCAATATGCGTACTAAAATCACAGGATTGAGCGAGTTCAAAACTTTCTTTTTTATCAGAAATTTTAAAAGCATCATTCCAGTCTAAAAATTGTTGAGTTGCTTTTTCACCAACTGTGCGCCAATTCTTTAATATATCATCAGGAATCACAAACGGTTCATAAGGCCAGTTTAAATTCTTACGCGCACCTTTAATTTCTTCTGCACCAAGCGGAGCACCATGCGCTGCATTGCTATTTTCTTTTGTTGGTGCGCCATAACCGATTTTAGTTTTACAACAAATCAGGCTTGGAGTCTCTGTTTTTTGAGCTTTGGAAATTGCTTCAGCAATAGCATCAAAATCATGGCCGTTAATTTCCTGTACGTCCCATCCGTAAGCTTCAAAGCGTTTTGGAGTATTATCAATAAAGGTTAAATCGGTTTTACCATCAATGCAAATTCCATTATCATCATAAAGCATGATTGTTTTTGACAGCTTTAAATGCCCTGCTAAAGAACATGCTTCATGGCTAATGCCTTCCATCAAATCTCCATCACCGCACATAACATATGTATAATGCGATACAAGATCATCACTATATCGGGCATTTAAAATACGCTCAGCCAAAGCCATCCCAATAGCAATTGCAATGCCTTGACCAAGAGGGCCTGTAGTTGTTTCTATTCCGGCACTTATTTCAACTTCAGGATGACCTGCTGTTATAGCTCCCATTTGACGGAAATTCTTAATTTGCTCAATCGTCATTTTTTCATAACCGGTTAGATAATTGAGAGCATAAAGCAACATTGAGCCATGACCGCCAGAAAGAATAAAACGGTCACGATCCGGCCATTCAGGATTTTTTGGATTAAATTTTAAAAATTTAGCATAGAGAACTGTTGCAACATCAGCCATACCCATAGGCATTCCCGGATGACCGGAATTTGCAGCTTCAATTGCATCCATTGAAAGGGCGCGTATGGCATTTGCCATTTGTTTAAAATCTTTATCTGTATTTGTTTGAGATTCACAATTAGTTTGCGCAGTTGCCATTTTTGAAACTTTCCATTATAGAGTTATTCGCAAATTCGCGCCTAGAATGCAATTCTGCGCATATAAGGTCAAGGTGATTTAAGAGGTAAGATAAACATCATCCGCAGATTTTTGTGGCTTAATTTTTAAAAAATGAATCTAAGGCCTTGACCAATTCTTATATGCATAGATAATCAGGCCATTCTAAAAGTTGTAAATTTATCGTCCTTTTGTTATATAAATGGATATTATATAGATGGATATTGTTAGGAGAGTTTAAATTGTCAGTTATTAAACAAGCGTTAGCAAAATTGGATACTGCCGTTGGAAAGCTTGATGGAGCAACTCACGGATTGGAAAAAAATGGAGTAGGGCAACAGAGTGATATGTTTAACGCTCCTTCCAATGAGAATGAAAATGAACATACGATTGATGGGGCTGTTATTGCTCAACGCTTAGATCAAGCGATTGAAAAGGTTGAGACAATCCTCAAAGACGGGGTAAAGAATTGAAATTATGTCTGAAATAACATTAACAATTAATGGTCATAATTTTGGTATTTCCTGTGATAATGGACAGGAACAGCGGGTTATGGATCTTGGTCATTATGTTGATAACCGCTTAAAGGATATTTCAAGAGCAGGGGCAGCTTCAAACGAAGCACATCTTTTGGTTTTGACCTCGTTAATGCTGGCAGATGAAGTATTTGATTTGCGCAATAAGCTTGGTGAGCTTGGTGGTCAAACGCAAGACGGTGAATCCGGCAATCAAGATGAGCTTGTAATTGCACAAGCTATAGATCACCTTGCTGAACGAATTGATACAATCGCTGGACGTATTCAGAAAGTATAGTGAATTTCTTGCATATACTCTAATAAATCTATATTAACAGATGCGCTGCGAAAGCATGTGATACATCGTTAATCCCGGAGACCGATGCACATTCGCATAGGGAGCTGTCCCTGTCTTTATCCACTCTCTTTGCATTGGGGATTTAGATATTATGGCGCCCGACCTGGTTAACAGGGTCATACGCGGATACTATATGTACACGGCTTTTGCGGCACTTGATTGAAATCTATATTGTTAAAATAACAGTTTTTTGAAGGTTCTTCTTCAATTAATTGAGAATTAATCGTACTCTGATTCACAATGTCAAACCATAAAGATACTCTTAAAAACACACTAAGAACAGAAGCTCGAAGACATCGTTCTCGTGTTGATATGTCTTCAGAAGATCCGGAGCTTGCTGTAGATTATTTTTTTAATGCTATAAAGCCAAAGCCGGAAATGATTGTTTCTGCTTACTGGCCTAAGAATAGAGAATTTGATCCTCGTCCAATCATGGAACGTTTACTGGCGGATAATTTCATTTGCGCTCTTCCTGTTGTAAAGAAAGATTCTCTGGAGCTTGGTTTTGCCAGATGGGATGAATCTATCAAACTTAAAGAAGGAGCATTTAAAATAATGGAACCTTCCATACAAGATTGGGTAGAACCTGATATTGTTATTGTTCCGTTATTGGCGTTTGATCGCAAAGGTTTTAGATTAGGGCAGGGAGGCGGATATTACGACGTAACATTAAAGAATTTGCGTAATAAGAAAGATATTTTAGCCGTTGGCACAGCCTATGCTAAAGATGCAGTGTTGTTTAATCTTCCGGTAGAAGAACATGACCAGCGTTTGGATTGGGTAATTACACCGCAGGGTTCTCATTATTTTAAATAAGGATAAAAAATATGCATATTGTATTTATTGGTGATGTTATGGGTCGTTCAGGGCGAGAAGCTTTGGAAAAGCATTTACCTCGCATTCAAGAAGAACTTAAGCCGGATGTTATTATTGTAAATGGTGAAAATGCAGCCAACGGTAGCGGAATTACTGAAAAGATATGTAAACAATTTTATAAGTTCGGCGTTGATTGTATTACAACAGGTAATCATATTTGGAGAAAAAGTGAGATTATTCCACACATTGAGCGTGATAAAAAACTACTTCGTCCAATTAACTTTCCACCGGGCACTCCCGGAAATGGTATTTATAAACATCAATTAAGCGATGGCCGTAAGATCACTATTATAAACGCAATGGGAAGGCTTTTCATGGAAGAGCTTGATGATCCGTTTCAAGGCATTCAATCTGTTCTTAAAGAAGAAAGACTTATGCAAAATACGGATGCTATCTTTGTTGATTTCCATGCAGAGGCAACGAGTGAGAAAATGTCTTTTGCCCATTATATTGATGGTCGCGTATCAGGCGTTATCGGTACACACACACATATTCCTACTGCTGATGCTCATATTTTATCAAACGGTACAGCCTATATGACTGATGCAGGAATGAGCGGAGACTATGATAGTGTAATAGGTGTTGAAAAAAAGATAGCTATACATCGTTATGTTAAGAAAATGCCGGGTGAAAGATTTAGACCGGCAAGTGCCGAGGGTACTCTTTGTGGAGCATTAATTGTTACAAATGATAATACAGGACTAGCACAAAGAATTGAGCCTATACGCCTTGGCACTATCATTTCAGAATCAATGCCTGAAGCATAAATTCTACTTTTTAATAATTTGTATTATAAATATCCATTTTCGTTGTTTTTATCAAAATAACGAATGCATGCATCTGTAAGAGCTTTTAAAAGTTCATCTCCATATTTACCCCCATCACCTGTAATTTTTCCAAGGACGACAGCTCGAATCGTTGTGTGATAAGCAAGAACAATTTCTATAGCTTCTATGTCAGCTTCTTCTATGACTTCAAGAAATTGTATAAGCTTATCGGAAATTGCTGTTACCAGCTGATAATGAAACATGCCGCCATTGCCTTTAAGTTGCATGGCAGGGTAAATCATGGTGGAAATAACATACTCTGTATCATGACTTGGTAAAGGATTTTTGGCTATTTCAATGCCTTTTGCAAGTGAGTCAAGATACATTTCCGCCAGAGGACGAAAATCAACTGTATTTTTTTCAAGTAGCTCTTGCGCCTTTTCAATTATTTTATCTGAAAGTCCACCGGAACCGACTTTACCTTTTAAAATATTTAGAGGATTTATAAATTGCGCTTTGCGTTTTGGGATTTGGTTATAGTGGTCTGTCATTGTTAAGTCTTTATATTAGTTTCGTTACAATATTTAATATTCATTCGGAATATCAAGGTTTATATCAACTTCATATTTATCAGCATCGTCAAAATCTGATTCACGTCTCAGAGCACCTTTATAATATTTAGGTTTTTTTCTTCGTCTATCAGGGCCAAAAAAATCTTCAGATCGTATAAACTGGCGCGGACGTTCTATAATTTGAGCTACACGTCTATATAAGTCACGCGCACTAAAAGGTTTTACTAAAAACTCTGTAACTCCTGCATCCCTAGCTTGAACAACACGACGTTTTTCACTAAATCCTGTCATGAGAATAACAGGAACAAATTGATTTGGACTTTTAGAATCATTACGAATGCGTCGTGTTAGGGAAATTCCATCCACCGGTTTCATCATCCAATCAGCAATAATAAGATCTGGATTTTCTTGACAAAATACCCTAAAGCCTTCTTTACCGTGCTTTGTGCAATAAACCGAGTCAACTCCAAAAGTATTGAGGAGAGATTTTGTTAGATCCAGCATAGGTTGATTGTCCTCAACGACTAATACTGAAATTTTTTGAAATTGATAAGTCATAAGATAGTATATTTATCTTTTTATGTTGTTGTTAATAATCTTTATTAAAAAAATATTATAATTAATGTTATTACTATAATTTTGCAAGTTTAAGAGACATTTGTATACTAATTGTTTTGTTGTTATAAAGCATTTTAATGTATTTTATAACATAAAAAGACAAGAGAAAAATTTATGGCAGGTCATTCCAAATGGGCAAATATTAAGCACCGTAAAGGCGCTCAAGATGCAAAAAGAGCAAAAATATTTTCAAAGCTGGGACGTGAAATCACGGTAGCTGCAAAGTTAGGTGGTGAAGATCCGGAAATGAACCCGCGTTTGAGGCTAGCTATTTCAACAGCTCGCGGGCAGTCTATGCCAAAAGATGCTATTGATAGAGCAATTAAAAAAGGTGTTGGTGCTACCGATAGTGAAGATTACGTCGAGATACGCTATGAAGGTTATGGAGCTGGTGGAGTAGCTGTTATCGTTGAGGCTTTAACCGATAATAAAAATCGAACCGCATCTGAAGTACGTTCTGTATTTACAAAACTTGGTGGAAATTTAGGTGAAACAGGATCTGTTGGCTTTATGTTTGATCAAATCGGAGAGATTATTTATTCTTCTGATAAGTTTGATGCTGATGATATGTTTGAAACTGCGGTTGAGGTTGGAGCTATGAATGTTGAAAGTGGTAAAGAAATTCATGAAATAATTTGTGAAACGAGTGATTTTGCTACAGTTCGTGAGGCACTTGTATCTAAATATGGTGAACCTGAAAAATCAGGACTTGTCTGGAAACCAAATGTGACATCTGAAGTTGATGAGACACAAGCCACAGTAATACTTAAATTAATTGATGCTTTGGAAGATAGTGATGATGTGCAAAACGTATATACAAACTTTGAAGTTAGTGACGATGTAATGGATAAATTACTCGCTAAAGAATAAAAAAATATTTTGTTCTTGTTATGTTCTAAAATATATGATACGGTGTTTTTAATATTTAGGGAAAATTGTAACTATCGTCATAGAATAAATATAAAATATTATAAAATAGGAATTACTATATGTTGATTCTAGGTATTGATCCGGGTCTGCAAAAAATGGGTTGGGGAATTATTAGTAGTGATAAGAATGCGATTAAATTTATTTCATGTGGTTTGGTAAAAACCAATCAGTCAGATAATTTAGCATTGCGGCTTGCTCATATACATAAACAGCTTGTTGATGTGATTAAATCTTATAGTCCTTGTGAGGCTGCGGTTGAAGAAACTTTTGTAAATCGCAATCCATCCTCTGCTTTAAAATTGGGACAAGCGCGTGGTGTAGCTCTTGCTGTTCCTGCACTTTATGGAATTGAAGTATCTGAATATGGTGCAAATAAAATTAAAAAATCTGTAGTTGGGGCAGGGCATGCAGATAAAAAACAAGTAGGAATGATGATTAAAACACTGTTGCCAACTTGTGGGCAAATTAGCGCAGATGAAGCAGACGCGCTTGCTGTTGCTATTTGTCATGCGCACTATGAAAGTTATAATAAGCGCATTTTAAAGGCATGTTCATGATTGGAAAACTTAGTGGCATAATTGATAGTTTTGATAGTTCGTATCTTATTTTAGATGTTAGTGGCGTTGGATATTTAATTTATACCAGTAACCGGACATTAAGCCGCATTGGTCAACCCGGAGATGCTGCCAGTTTGCTTATTGATACACATGTTAGAGAAGACCATATCCATTTATTTGGTTTTGCTGATATTGCCGAACAACAATGGTTTCGGCTTCTTACTTCTGTGCAAGGTGTTGGAGCAAAAGTCGGTTTGGCTATTTTGGGAGTATGTCCGGCAGAAAAATTAGCACTCATAATTGCATCTCAGGATAAAGCTGCAATCATGCAAGCTGACGGTGTCGGAGCAAAACTGGGAGTGCGGATTTTAACAGAATTAAAAGATAAAGCCGGAAAGATTGATCTTGGTATATCTCAGGTAAATACCGGAAAACATGAGAAAATCATTAATGAAGCGCAAGAACAAAGCTTCGATCAAGATGCGGTTTCAGCGTTAATTAATTTAGGTTATGCCAGAAGTGAAGCTTATCAAGCTGTAATGAATGCAAAGAAAAATGCTAATGATAATCTTCAGGATATTATCCGTTTCGCCTTGAAGGAGCTAAGTACATGAACGAAGCTCTAATGGATGAGTCTGTAAAAAATCCTGAATTGGAAACAATTACTCAAGATTTTGAGAAAGGAGAAGAGGGTGCTTTGCGTCCATTATCTCTGGATGAATTTATTGGTCAGAAAGATTTGCGTGATAATCTTCGTGTATTTGTTGAAGCTGCAAAGGGGCGCGGTGATGCAATGGATCATGTTTTACTTTTTGGCTCGCCGGGGCTTGGTAAAACAACATTAGCGCAAATTATCTCAAAAGAACTTGGTGTAGGTTTTCGCACAACATCAGGGCCGGTTATTGTCAAATCAGGTGATCTTGCAGCACTTTTGACTAACCTTGAACCAAATGATGTTCTGTTTATTGATGAAATTCACCGTCTTAATCCGGCGGTGGAGGAAATTCTTTATCCGGCGATGGAAGACCGGAAGCTTGATTTAATTATTGGTGAAGGCCCTTCTGCGCGATCGGTTCAAATTGATCTTGTTCCATTTACTCTTGTAGGAGCTACAACGCGCTCAGGCTTGCTCACAAATCCTCTGCGTGATAGATTCGGCATTCCTTTGCGGCTTGAATTTTATAAAATTGAAGAACTTTCTATGATTGTAAAAAGAACCGCGAGGCTTTTAAAAATACCACTTACAGAAAAAGCTGCTCTTGAAATTGCGCGCCGTTCACGTGGAACACCGCGTATTGCAGGACGTTTGACGCGCCGTATTCGTGATTTTGCTCATAGTGATAAATCATCTTGTGTTGATGAAATTCAAGTTGATAATGCATTAGGGAGACTTAATGTTGATAGTTCAGGACTGGATTCAATGGATAGACGCTATCTTTCATGTATAGCGGAGAATTATGGAGGAGGCCCCGTTGGTGTGGAAACACTGGCAGCAGTGCTATCGGAACAACGTGATATGATCGAAGATGTTATAGAACCGTATCTTATGCAGCAAGGGTTGGTACAGCGTACACCGCGAGGCCGTTGCCTTTCCGTCAAAGGCTTTGATTATCTCGGTTTAAAACCTATAGGCAATTCACAACAAACAGATATATTTGTAAATACATAAAATGACACATCTCACAGACATACGAGTTTATTATGAGGACACTGATTCGGGTGGAGTTGTTTATTACGCTAATTATTTGAAATTTACTGAACGCGCACGTACAGAACTTTTAAGGGCTGGTGGTTTTGAAAATCACTCATTAAAAGAAGAATATGAAGTTTTATTTGTTGTGAAACATATAGAAGCAGATTTTTTAAAATCGGCCAGACTTGATAATTTACTAAGAATTGAAACAGAAGTTATCCAGCTTAAAAATGCTAGTCTTGTAATGAAACAGTCTATTTTTTGCCCTAAAGATGTTGATAATGATAAGCATATTTTTACATTGAATGTGACATTGGTATGTATAAATGCAAAAAGTTATAAGCCTGTTGCCATTCCAAAAGCACTTAAAATTAATTTTAGAAATCATTTAGACGAAAGTTTGTAAATTATGCCAAATATAATTGAAACAGTAGATTTAGGAAACTATGCCCATGACATGAGTATGTGGAGTTTATTTTTACAAGCTGATCCGATTGTAAAGGCAGTTATGTTTATACTTGTAATTGCATCAATTTGGAGTTGGTCAATTATTTTTGCCAAACGTTCAACACTTAAAAAACTTAATCGTAAGGCTGCAATTTTTGAGGATTCTTTTTGGTCAGGTGAACCTCTCGATAAAATTTATCAACGGGTTAAAAACTCCAAACATGATCCCATGTTAAATACATTTTCAGCAGGGATGGAAGAATGGCAAGCAGGAATTTCCGCAGGAGTTCCATCAAAAGCCAGTATGCAAGCAAGTCTTAGACAACGGGTAGAGCGCGCAATGACGGTAGCAATTACACGTGAAATTAATTCACTTGAACGTGGAATGACATTTCTTGCAAGCGTTGGTTCAACAGCACCGTTTATTGGATTATTTGGAACGGTCTGGGGTATTATGGGAAGCTTTTCTTCTATTGCTGCGACAAACAACACAAGTCTGGCAGTTGTTGCTCCGGGCATTTCAGAGGCTCTTTTTGCAACGGCGTTAGGGCTTGTGGCAGCTATTCCTGCCGTTGTAGCTTATAATGTATTTTCTACAGGCCTCAACCGTTATGCAGATAGACTTGAGGCTTTTACAGAAGAATTTTCTGCAATTCTTTCACGTCATTTAGACTCTCAGGATGACGATAATACAAAGAGCAAGAGGGTTAGTTAATGGGAGCAAGTCTAACAACAAAAACCAGAGCAAGAGGGCGACGTACCGGAGGTACATATCGCCCGATGGCAGAAATTAATGTCACTCCTTTTGTAGATGTAATGCTGGTTCTTTTAATTGTTTTTATGGTAGCAGCACCATTATTAACAGCCGGAGTTCCTGTTGATTTACCAAACTCTGAAGCAAAACCAATATCTGATGAAGATAATAAGCCAATCGAAATTACGCTTACAAAAGAGGGAAAAACTTATATTGGAGAAACAGAAGTTAAATCCGGAAATTTGATTAACCTTCTTTCTGCTATGACTGAAGGTAATGAAGAACGCCGTATTTATATTCGTGGCGATCAAACTCTTTCATATGGTAATGTAATGAAAATTATAGGCATTATTAACGGTGCAGGATTTACCAAGGTGGCTCTGATTTCTGAGTCAAAATAATAGAAATATGAATGCAATTTTTCATCATGATAGAGAGAGATATGTACCGCCTTCAATGAAAGGCGCGGTGGTTACGTCTAGCCTTTTTCATGTGGTTCTTTTTATATTAACAGCCATTGGCATTCCTTTTATTGCAAAAGACCCATTAATTATAACAACACCTATCAATGTTGAAATCATCAAAATTGATGAAATAACGCAAACCGATATTATAGCAAAGCCAAATAAAACACCGGAAAAGCTGGAAAAGCCAAAGCCTTTGGAAAACAAGCCAAAACCGCCTAAAGTTATGGCTAAAACTCCACCTAATTTAACAAAGCCAAAACCACCGGAGATTAAAAGAATAACAGAAAAGCCTGTTAAAAAACCTAAACCTAAAAAGCCAAAAGAGAAACCAAAAGAAAAATCAACTACGATTAAAAAACATGAGAATGATTTTGCTAGTTTGTTGAAAAATTTAACACCTGATACACAACTAGAATTTAATGATGATAAAGAAAACATATTGCAAAATTCACAAATTGCGCGCTTGTCTGATCGTTTAACGGTAAGTGAACTTGATGCTTTTAAACATCAGATAGAGCCTTGTTGGAACGTACCAAGCGGTGCAAAATATGCGGAAGATCTTGCAGTTGAAATCAGGGTATTAATGAATCCGGATATGACACTTAATAGTGCTTCTATTCTAAATCGAGGGCGTTATAATCGGGATACTCATTTTCGGGCAGCAGCAGATTCGGCATTGCGGGCTCTTCGTAATCCGCGTTGTTCTCCATTGAAATTGCCCGCAGATAAGTATGAGCAATGGAAAACGATTACAATTAGATTTGATCCTAAGGACATGCTTTAGGTATATGTAAAAGAAAGAATTTAACAATGAAAAAATTATTTGTATTATTAGTCCTTGTTTTATTTCCTCTAAATGTACAGGCAGAGCTTCGCATTGATTTAACCCGCGGTGTTTCAGAGCCTATGCCTGTAGCTATTACAACATTTTATGCAGATGTAAATATGTCGCAAGATAAGGATTTAACTGAAAAAATTCCTCAGATTATTTCTGAAAATCTTGAGCATTCAGGGCTTTTTAAATCAACTAATTCACAAGCATTCGTGCAGGATACAAATTCAATTCAAAAAGATGGAATTCGTTTTGGCGAATGGCGTGCAACTGGAACTCAAGCTTTAGTAACAGGAATATTTAGTAAAACAGCAGATGGTCGTACACGAGTCGAATTTCGTTTGTGGGATGTATTTTCACAAAAACAATTAATTGGCATGGCTTATATGACAACACCTCAGAACTGGCGTCGAAT
>JAGLMC010000012.1 GCA_023140215.1 Alphaproteobacteria bacterium | reverse complement strand
TCATGGTCTTTTTACCATTGTTTCTCGGTATTTATTATCTTGTCCCAAAGCGTTTTCATTCTCATGTTATTCTTATAGCCAGCTATATTTTTTATGGCTGGTGGCGTGTAGATTTTATGGCTTTATTTGCATTTGTCACATTATTTAACCATTTTATATCTACATCTATTATACGTCATGATGAAAGCTGTAAAAAAATGCTTACGATTGGCGTTGTAGGAAATTTATTAATTTTAGGATATTTTAAATATTTTAATTTTGGTGTGGATTCATTAAATACACTTTTAGAATCTGCTGGAAATTCTCCGGTAACGGTATGGAATGTAATTCTTCCAATAGGGATTTCTTTTTATATTTTTCAATCTATTAGTTATTTAATTGATGTTTATCGTCGTGATGCGCGACCCGCTGATAATTTTGTAGATTTTGCAGCATTTATATCCCTGTTTCCTCAGTTAATTGCAGGGCCTGTTTTGCGTTATAAAGATGTTGCAGATCAATTCAGAGAACGTACACATAGTCTTGCCAAATTTAATGAAGGCGCTATTCGTTTTTCTATGGGGTTTTGTAAAAAGATATTTATAGCGGATACGCTTGCGCCTTTAGCAGATGCAGCTTTTGCACAAAGTGATCCAAGTTTTGCAGATTCATGGATTGGTGTTTTAGCATATACCGCGCAGCTTTATTTTGATTTTTCCGGTTATAGTGATATGGCAATTGGATTAGGGTTGATGATGGGTTTTCGTTTTATCGAGAATTTCAATCAACCATATATAAGTAAATCTATAACAGAGTTTTGGCAACGTTGGCATATTAGCCTTTCTACGTGGTTGCGGGATTATCTGTATATTCCTTTGGGTGGAAATCGTAAGGGAAAACTTCGTACTTATATTAACCTTATTATTACTATGGTTTTAGGTGGATTGTGGCATGGAGCAAACTGGACGTTTGTTTTATGGGGAGCATGGCACGGCAGTATTATGGCTATCGAACGCGGATTGGGTGCAAAAAAGAAAACGCCTTATCCGGCATTTGTAGCTTTACCTTTAACCTTTATATTTGTTTTGATTGGATGGGTTTTGTTTAGAGCTATAAATATTTCTTCTGCTTTTGGAATGTATGCCGGAATGATTGGACAAAATGGATTTTCTTTATCTAGTGATATAGCATGGTCTATTACAAACCTTCAGATTTTTACTCTTATAGCTGCATATATTATTATTTTCACTGTTCCTTTTATTATGAGAAAAGAACCAAACACAGATCATTGTTCATGGGCTTATTATTTACCTGTTTCAAGGCAAGTGATAATAGCAATTTTATTTACATTGGGTTTGTGTAAACTAATTGCACAATCATTTTCACCATTTTTATATTTTCAATTTTAGAGCTTGAGATTATGGATAATAGTTTGACATTTAACGTTTTTACTGATAGTAGCCTCTTTGTTTTTAAAGGTATTAAGACAAGTTTTTGTGATGAAAGTATTTTTTAAATTTTTAATTATTTTAATGTTTGTAACTTTGTTTACAGGCAGTAAGTCTATAGCTAATGAAAAGGTTCTTTATGAATGTCCTGATCTTTATAATGAACAAAAACGCTCTATAGAGCCTTTGACTCAAGGTTATGATGGCTGGTTTTTTAGGGAAAATGACTTAAAGATGGATTTTTCTCTTTCCCCAGAGAGCCTTTCTTATTTTAAGCGTTTAAATGAAGTTTTAGCTGAAAAAAATATTTCTTTTTTTATTGTGCCTTTATTGTCTAGAGCGCTTATGGCCGGTAAAATGATTAATTATGATGATCCATGGCAAGAAAATTATAATATTGATATTGCTTCTTCATCTTATGTTGATTTTGTAAAAAGTTTAAGATCTGTAGGAATTAAAACTAGTGATCTTTATTCTTCTACTAATGTATTTAAAAAGAATGATCCATATTTATATAATTTTAAAAGAGATATTCATTGGAAACCTAAAGGTGCAAAAGTAACCGCACGTGCTATTACTTCTCTTCTTTTAGACTATCCTGATTACAGTTCACTAACAAAAGTAAATACTGTTTTAAAATTAAAAACACAAATATCACGTGATGGAACAATTACCGAAGAGCTACGAAGACTTTGTAAGAATAAAATTGAGGCAGAAATTTATGATACATATAAAGCAACACAAATATTTGAGAAAACATCTGATGCACTTTTTGGTTCTGTAAAAGAAATAACGCCTGTGGCATTAGTAGGAACAAGTTTTAGCTCACATAACGTATTTAATTTTGCTTATTATCTTGAGAAATTTTCAAAACTTAGCATTTCCAATTTTTCTATTGTCGGTGGTGGAATGTTTACCGCCATAATTTCTTATCTCTCATCTCCATATTTTCATGAGAATCCGCCACCGATTATAATATGGGAAACACAGACTGTTTATAATTACAATAAAGGAGTGGAATATTTATTCAGACAAGTTATTCCAGCTGTTGAGGGTGTTTGTAGTGATAGTCAAACTTTAGCTCAAAACAATATTGAAATTATAGATAATAAGCCATATGTCCTTCTTAATAATCTTGAAGAACAAAAAATTCATGGCACAGATTATTATTTACATATTTTTGCAGATAATTTAGGGTTTAAAACTTTTACACTTGAAATGGAATATGATGATCAAGATGGTGAATGGTTTCCTATTGACCGATCAGATAGATATAATAATAAGGGACATTATTTTATAGAACTCTCTGATAAAATAACCAGTAATATTTCAAGCATTACAATAAAAGATACTAACAAGTATAAAACAGGGTTGAATGTTCGGCTTTGTAAAAAAACAAAAAAGGAATAATAAAACATGAAAAATTTATGGAGTATATTAGCCATATTTCTTTTTATTTCGCCTTTAGCTATTGCAGGTGAAGAAGCGTTATATGCACCGGTGCCCCCTGCTGATTCTGCTTTTGTGCGTATTGTTAATATTACTGATGATCCTGATCTTATAGTTAAGCTTGATGGTGTAGTTTTAAACGGTATTAAAGAAATTCCTGTATCTGATTTTGTTATTATTAAACAAGGACAAAGAAATCTGAATTATGCAGATCATTCAGAAGAACTAGATATTAAAGCTGGTAAATATTATACAATTGCGATTTTAATAAATAATAAAGTTCATCTTATGGATGACGCATTAATTGAAAATCCCTCAAAGGCTGTTTTGTATTTTTATAATTTATCAGATTTAAATTCTGCTTCTTTATTTGCTCCAAGTTATAAAGCAACAATATTTGAAAATATTGCTACTAACACATCTATTTCCCGTGAAATAAATGCTGTTGATTTTGATTTGATTGTAAAATCTTCCAGTGAAGAAATTAAAACATTAAAAGACATTTCATTAAAAAGACAAATAGGAACAAGTATTTTTCTTATTGGAAAAAAAGATGCCTATCAGATATTTGTTGTTGAAAATAAAATTAAGAAATAAAAATGCATAAATATTTTAGATCATTTTTTGTCTTTATAATTTTATTGAGTAGCTTTTTTGCTGTTAGTAAAGCTCGCGCTTATGATCTTGGTATTTTACCACCTGATATTGATTATGCATCACGTTGTATTAAGGATGAAAGACTTAGCGTTGATCCTTATAATTGGAGTGGGAAAACGATAGCACAGATGAATTTGTCTACTGAAAAGCTCATAGAATTATTAGAGCTTTATTATAATGGCAGCGTTAATATAAATCCAAATTATCCGCGTGTTTTAAATATTATTAATTATCTGGTTAATAAGAAAGCATATCAAATAAATAAAGCACTTCTTACAAAGGCTGAAATGCTAATTAAGGGAAAGGGTATCCCTCAAGATATTAGTAAGGGTAAAGAATTGCTTGATAGTCTTATTAAGTCAGGAGAAATAAAAGCGCATAAAATTTATGGCGTATTATTAACTGAAGAAGGTGAATATATAAAAGCCGCTGAACATTACAAAAAAGCTATTATTGCTGGAGAACTATCGGCAATGTTAAAGCTTTCTTATCTTTATCATGAAAAAAAATTACCTGTAAGTGATAAGGAAATTGAAATCATGATTATTAATGCTCAAAATGTAGCATTAAACTATATCGCTCAAGGTAAGTGTTCAGCTTTAACTATAATGGGCATTATGTATAATCAATTGAATAATGTTCCTAATGCGAAATATTATAGCGTAAAATGGTTTGAGAAGGTTGCATTACTTGATGATATTACAGCAAAGCTTTATTTGGCTAATTTTATAATACAAGGAATTGCCAAGGAAAACGATAAAAAGCGGGTTGTTCAACTCTGGACTGAGGCTGCAGATCTTGGCTCACAAAGAGCAATGTTTCTTTTAGGTGAATATCATTCCTTTAGCGGTAAGAAAGATGAAATGGGGAAGGCTATAAAATGGCTGGAGAAATCTTCTCTTCGTAATAATAAAGCAGCAGCAGTTCTTTTATCAAGAATTTATGAAGGATGGGAGGGTATAAAAGCTGATAAAAATAAAAGATTGTATTGGCTTGAAAAAGCGTCAGAACATCCAAATGTTGAGTCATATACACTAATGGAGCTTGCTGAATTATATGAGCAAGATGATAATGTACCTCCCGAAAAACTTTTTTCTTTATATCAAAGAGCATCTCTTAAAGGAAGTGGAGAAGCTCTGGTTAAGCTTGGAGATGCATATCGTTACGGTATTGGTACAGACCGCGCCCCCACTAAAGCTTTACGCTATTATAGACTTGCTGCCAGTAATGGTAAAAAAGCAGCTATGAAAGCTATGAAACAAGCTTATGAATGTAGTATCGGTAAGGAATATGACGATAAAAAAATAGAATTTTGGGCAGATCAAATTAATTATTATAGTGAAGAACCTTTCCTAAAAGCGGCCTATGACAAACTTTTAGTTTATCCATATGATGATAGTGGAGAATTGAAAGCTTCATTAGAGAGATTAATTGCTATAAAGCAAATTCCAGAAGCAATGATTTTACTTGGTGTTTATTATCAAAAAACAGGAAATAATAAACTTTCTAATTATTGGTTTAATAAAACTATTGAGACGGATAAAAAAGAAAATAATAAATATAATGGTCATGCATTTCTTGGGAATCTCTATATAGAAGGAGAGCTTGTCAAAAAAGATATTAAACGTGGACAAGAATTATTAAATATAGCAGCTCAAATGGGGCATCCGGGCGCTCATAATAAACTTGGGAAGTTTTTTATGAGACAAGGAGAGTTCAGTAAAGCTGAGGAGCATTTATTTAAAGCCGCTAAAAATGGAAAAGTTTCTGCTTATATGGATATTGCAGAAATTAAAATACAGCAACACAAAGAAAATGAAGCTATACATATTCTGGAGATCGCCGGAAAACGTAACGTTGTTGAAGCTATGCTTAGACTAGCTGGTGGTTATTCATCTGATGGATGGATACAAGAGAAAAACGAGCAAAAAGCAAAAAAATGGTTCACAAAAGCTGTAGAATCATATCCTTGTATGCCGGGTGAAATACTAAAAGTTGCAGATTCTTACATGGAAGGAAAAAATGGAGCGCCGCAAGATGTTAATAATGCGGAAAAGTGGTTTACTATATTGGCTGGAAAAAAAGCAGAAACAGATGAAGATAAAATGAGAATAGCATTTGCTATATTAAATTCATCTCTTGCAGAAAAGCCGGATAAACGAAATCATGCAATATCAGTTATAGAAAAATTTGCGGATAATAAAAATAGTACTGCTATTAGCTGGTTAACAAATTTTTATTTTAACAAAGCAAAGACTAGGGAAGATAGTAGTAAAGCAATATATTGGCTTAATAAAAGTGCGGAAAATGGTCATATACCGTCCATGATAGAATTAGCTAATTTATATATTTCAGGATATATGGTTGAAGAATCCAAAGATAAAAGTATTTATTGGTTAAAAAAAGCAAGTGCTTCCGGTAGTCAAAAAGCTAAAGAACGACTACAAAAATTTAAGTAAAGGTGCTTTATGTCTTTTGTTTAGAAGGTTCTATCTGGAATAAAGATTTCGTAATCGTTGTTCTGCAATTACAAGAATTGGAAGATCAATATTATCATTACGTTTTATATCTTTGAAAAAGGATTTGAGTTGTTGTACTTGCTGTTTATTTTTTTCAACCCACTTCATTAGTGTATCCTTATTGTTACCATTATGCGCATTAGTATCTTTTAAAATACAAGCTGTAAGGTTAGCCTGACAATTATAAAGTTGGTCTATAAGCCCTTCTGTAGCTTTGTTATACCAATCATTTTCCGAGCTTAAAAAGTTTGTTTGTTGACGAAGCCAATCAAAGTTGAAATATTCACCAAGAGCAAAATAAGTACGTGCCGTATCTTGTAAAGCCATTTTCTTTTTAAGGCTAATATGTATAATATCACAAGCAGATGATAAAGCTGGAAGAATAGCAATTTGATGCGCAAGTTGTTTTGGTAATCCATCATGTTCACCGGTTTGGGTGCGTTGTGAGGTTGTTAATTTCAAGCTGTCTGTAAGGAGATTATTTATATTTTCACGTAATTCTTTTACGTTTTGAGCATAATCTTGAATATTGCGCTTAATGTTAAGATTACTCTCTGGAAGGGTTAAGAACCAATGAATAGCGTATTCAAAAAGTTTGGTAATTTCATTTATTGCTTTGAGCTGTATTTTTGCATGGACTTTATTATCCATAGCTTCAATTGAAGCGCATAGCTGAGGTAAATCAAATATTTCACGTACTATGATATATGCCTGTGTGATTTTTGCGCAGCTTGCTCCGGTTTTATCTATGGTTGATTTTATAAATGTTGGCCCCATGCGATTTATGAGTGAATTTGCTATGGTAGTAGATATAATTTCACGAGCAAGTCGATGGCGCATGATTTCTGTATTATATTTTTTCTGTAATGGTTTGGGGAAGTAATTAGTAAGCCAAATTTTTATATCAGGATTATCTGGAATATTACTTTTCATGAGATTTTTTGTGAATGTAATTTTTGCATAAGATAAAAGCACACACAGTTCCGGACGTGTAAGTCCTTTACCTTTAGCGAGTCTTCGTTCAATTGTTTCCTGATCAGGGAGATATTCAACAGCACGATCAAGACCGTAATTACGTTCAAGATCTTGAATAAGTTCTGATTGTAATTTTATATTCTTATATGAATGCATTTCTGCCATACTTATGGCTTGTGCTTGCTGATAATTATTATTTAAAACGTGTTCTATAACTTCTTCTGTCATAGATTTAAGTAACTTGTTTCGTTCATCAATATTTATATTATGTGTTTTTTGGCTCATAATGTCTGTAAACATAATTTTAATATTTACTTCATGATCTGAAGAATCAACACCGCCAGAGTTATCAAGGAAGTCAGTATTTATCATTCCACCTTTTTTAGAAAACTCAATACGGCCAAGTTGAGTTACGCCTAAATTTGCGCCCTCACCAATAACTTTTGCGCGTAACTGGGTAGCGTTAATGCGTAGACTGTCATTAGCTTTATCTCCTACATCTGCATCTGTTTCATTTGAAGATTTAACGTAAGTTCCAATTCCACCGAACCACAAAAGATCTGTGCGTGCTTTTAACAGGGCATTAATTAATTCTAATGGAGATATTTTTGATTTATTAATATCAAAGCGTTTACGAATTTCAGGAGTAAGTGTTAACACCTTATCGCTGCGTGAAAATATACGACCCCCCTTAGATAATTTTTTGGTATCATAATGATCCCATCCTTGTACATTATCAAAAAGCTTTTTTCGTTCTTTAAAGCTGGATTTAGGATCAGGATCAGGATCACAGAAAATGTGTAAATGATTAAACGCACCAATCATTTTTATATGTTTTGATAAGACAAGTCCGTTACCAAAAACATCTCCACTCATATCTCCGATACCAACGACATCAAAATCTTGTTCTTGTATATTATGATTGAGTTGACGGAAATGAAGTTTAACTGATTCCCATGCTCCGCGCGCTGTAATACCCATCTCTTTGTGATCATAACCGGCAGAACCTCCAGAGGCAAAAGCATCATCTAGCCAAAAATCATATTCTTGTGACAAGTTATTGGCTATATCAGAAAAAACAGCCGTTCCTTTATCAGCAGCAACAACAAGATATGGATCGTTTCCATCACGTCGAACAACATTTTTTGGTGGAATAATTTTATTACCCTTACGATTATCAGTAATATCAAGTATGCCACGAAGGAATATTTTATAACACTCTATACCTTCTTCAATGTACTTATCTTTTTCATTAATTGATGTTTTTACAACGAAACCACCTTTTGAACCAGTCGGTATAATTACAGCATTTTTGACCATTTGTGCTTTCATTAGTCCAAGAATTTCTGTTCTGTAATCTTCATGTCTATCTGACCAACGTAAACCACCACGAGCAATTTTATCACCGCGTAAATGAATGGCTTCTACACGTCGTGAATAAACAAAAGTTTCACAAAATGGTTTTGGCGCAGGTAAATCGTATATATTTTTACTATCCAGCTTGATAGCAAAACATGGTTTTCTTTCTCCGTTTTCATCACGTAGAAAATAATTTGTACGAAGAGTTGATTGAACCAGATTAAGAATACTGTGTAAAATTCTATCTTGATCTAGAGATATAACAGACTTCATCTTTTCTTCTATAGCAGAAATATATTTTACAGCATTCTTTTCTGATTCTGAAACACATAAAGGATCATGCAGTGCCTTGAAATAATCTATGATTAATCGTGTTATTTCAGGATATTGTATAAGTGTTTTTTCAATAAATAAACGTCCAAAAGGATAATTAATTTGTTTAAGATAACGGACATAGCTTCGTAAAATAATTGTCTCATCCCAGTCCATAGCCGCGCTAAGAACAAGAGCATTAAGAGCGTCACTGTCTATTTTCTTATACCAAATTTTGGTAAAAGAGGTTTCAAATTTGTTTTTTATTTTATTAATAACAACAGGTTTATTTATTTCGGATGTTTCAAGTAAAAAGTCATGAATCCAAATTGGAGTTTCTTCATTTGCAGGTGTAATTTTGAAAGGAAGTTCTGATATTGCACGTAGTCCCATATCATCAAGTATGGGGATTACATCTGAAAGGTTAATAGGGCTTCCCGGATTATAAACTTTAAATTGGAATTGATGTTTTTCAAGAGCATTTGTTTGATACAGATTTACTTCTAATTGTTGATTTGTAAGGGCAGCTTCAAGTTTTTTAATATCGAATATGGAATCTATAGCCTGATAATAAGATGTATATTCAATAGGAAATGCTTCACCATATTTAAGAGTAATATTTTTAATTTCTTGCTCATCTTCGAGTGTTTTTGAAAGGGCTTCTTCAAGACGTTCTTGCCAGGTTTGGCCAGCTTTTTGAATTATAGTTTGAATTTTTTCCGGATCAAATTTTGGTGGTGTTTTTTGACTGACATTGATCATAAACATAACTCGGGCAAAAAGAGTATCATCAAGACTTGTATAAAAATTTGAAAGAGTTCCAGTTAATTCTTTTTCAAGAATTTTACCTATACGTTTTCTAAGACTTGTTTTAAAACGATCTCGTGGAATATAAACCAGACATGAAATGTATCGTTTAAATGGATCTTTTCGAATAAAAATTGCTATTCTCTGGCGTTCTTGCAGACGTAAAATATCTATGCAAATCTTATAAAGTTCCTGATTTGATATTTGAAAAAGCTCGTCACGAGGATATTTTTCAAGTATATGGCGAATTTCTCTACGATCATGCGAATGCTTAAGAAATCCGGAGAGTTCAATAATTTCTTCGATTTTTTCACGCAATAAAGGAACATCACGCACGCTTCGAGAATATGTAACAGAAGTAAACAATCCAAGAAAAAGCCTTTCTCCTATAACTTTACCCTTAGAGTCATAAGTTTTTATAGCGATTGCATCCATTGGAACGCTTCTGTGTACTGTGGAGAGTCTATTTGTTTTTGAAACAGAAACCGGAGGTAAATTATGACGCAGTTTTTGAAGATTTCTTGGAAGACCTTCCGAATCTTCACTTATGTAGGCAGGCAAAATTTCGTCATGTAAAAGTCCTAAGCTTTTACCTTTTACTATTTTACTATTAACTCCATTTTTATCTTCAGAAAATTTATATTCTCTATAACCAAGCAAAGTGAAATTACTTTTATACAGATAATTAAGAAAGTCACAGTACTTGTTTGATTCTTTTTTATTTTCTTTGATATTTGCAACAGCGAGTTCTTTTTTAGTTTCTTTCAATCTTTCAAGCATTGCTTTCCAATCACGGTTGGCAAAAAAGACATCATTTATAGCTGTATAAAGACCTTTCTCAAGTTCAATTAATCTTTTATTGGAAATAATTTCTGCAATATGAATATGAACATGTGATTGTCCTATATAGCCATCTTTAGGCTTTTGGGAGAGGTTTAATAAATTTCCAGCAGAATCATATTTTGTATATAAAATTGGATGAATAATAAAATCAATTAGTAAATTATTTCTATTAATTTCAGCAACGATAGAATCAACAAGAAATGCCATATCATCACTAATAATATCAATAATTGTTTTTCTAAATTTTTGATTGGTTGTTATGTGACGATAAATATGTAGATCTGATTGTCCTGGCTCTTTTCTTTTAGAAAGATTCCAATGTGAATTGCTCATTTTTGTAAATAAATCTGAATCAAAGTGTTTTATATCTTCATGTGAAATATTTTCTTTAAGCAATTTAAGCAGCATTTTCCCTGTAGCTGACGCTTTTGCAGGAAGAGCTTTTATAGATTTGGAAACTAGATCTTTAGACATTGGTACATCACTATCTTTGTTTATATAAAATTGCATTTACTTAAATGTGAAATTTTATAATTAATCACTATTAAAGTGTAGCGACAATATAATAAATTCTGCATAAATACTATGATTTTATTTCATATAGAATACTTAAAAAGACATAGTTTATTTACATCGTTAAACAAGCTATAACCTGCTGTCAGTAATTAATTGCGAGGTTAATAGCTATTATTTATATTGGTGCGATGCACTATAATTAAAGTTTTAAAATGAAGTTATGTATGATTTTTTTATCTTAATAAATACTGATTAATTTTTTCTATTTTTGTTGATAAGTATGGTTTTTTATAAATTGTATGTTTTAAATAAATTATATGTAATTTGAGTTTGTTTATTGATAGAAAGCATTACATTTTTGGTATTAATAAATTTTATAGTTTTTAATTTTATCTAAAAATTGCAGCATTGATTTTTTCATAATCTGAGGAAAGTGCAATCAATATAATATCTATTTTTGTAGATCAATATAAATTCGTTTTCCTGAGCCGGAGAGTGCTGGAATTTGTTGTTGTTTTAAAATTCTTGATTCTTTTTTAAGTTGAATCACAGCCATAGAATTATTTCCTGTTTGAGTAATTTTATACGATTCAAGGAGTGGCATTTTGGGAAAACGTGCATGATTTGGTGCTTTCCATTTAGCATCAGAAAGTTCAATAATTAATAGATTTTCATTATTATCCAGATCAACAGAAAAATTTATTTTTTTGCTTATATCAAACACTATACGTATTTTGTCGCTATGTTCACCAACTCTAATACCTGTGGCAAAAACATGATTATTATTAGAGAATTGATCTGTTGTTTGCGCTCCAGGGTTAACATTGTGACCGATGGATTTTGCCGCATAATTTTGAATTGGAAGCTCTGGTATAAGATCTGATGCATTAGTTATAGTTTGTGATACAGGATAGTTAACCGGTGATGTGATTTGCTGTGGTTCATGTATGGCTGTATATGGTTGTTTGATCTCAAGGCTTATATTTTGAAGATCTTTATGTATTGCTATAAGAGCATTTTCCATGCGTTGCATACGAGTTTCAGAATCTTTTATATCCTGAGCGAAATAAGTATCAAGATTTAATCCCATAGTACTGGTAGGCATTAAATTTAGTTGCTCTATATTTTGATCTGGTGAATTTTCAGGGATAACAATTGGAGGTGGTGGTGTAGATGATTTTTTTTCTTCACTAATAAAAGTAAAGGGATCATTATCCAATGTAGCCCATTCCGGCCATGTCCAACCACTGCAACCACTAAGAGCTATTGCAAGTGATCCAAGTAAAAAAAATATCGGAAATTTCTTTCTATTATTCCAAAACTGAGTTAACAATGGCGAACACCTAAAGTGAATTGATAAAAAATCTACCCTAAGCGTATGGGCGATTGGCGTAATGCGTCAATAATGGGTCGTCGAATAGGCATGAATCTATGGGGATAGATATTATTGGCAACAGTTACTTTTTTAGTTTTTTTATATTTCAAAATGAAACTAACTAAGGAAATGGCTGTTTTCAGACTTTCAGACTTGAAGAGTGTTATAACGGGAAAAGATTTATTTAACCCGTATGAAATCGATATATAGACGGTCAGGCTTACCATTTTCAGATGGCAATAAAGCATTGTAAAAAACGTCTATTTTATCCTTACCTGTGAGGCGTAACTGAGTTCCGCCACCGGCAAGTGTATTGATTTCACAGTTAGAGAAGATGCTGTGCTTATTTGGCAACCAATTATGAGTAGCTTCAAAGCCAACATCAGGGAGTTCGATCGTGATTATATATCCGTCTTGCTCTTTTAAAATTTGATAGCGCGCCGGCTCGGAGAGATCCAACACAAGGCGAACCTTGTGTGGATGCTCCCCGATCCGAACGGCTCTAACAACGGCTTGGACCCCGTCGCTAGAAGGCATTGAAACAGGCTTTTTCATCCCACCGGTCACTGAAGGCAGGTAAGTATGGGCTACTCTACCATCTCCTTCATTGTTAGTGACCGGCGCTTCCTTAGCCTGTTCCAAAATTTGGAGATCTACGCCATAAGCAAATAGATCATCGGAAGCCACCGTAACGGTACGGGGTGGGACGAAAACTCTGTGTGAGGCATGGACTTGAACGATATATCGTCCAGGCTTCACAAATTCGAATGAATAAAAACCGTCAGAAAGTGTTGGACTTTCTGCGACAAGCTGGCCGTGTTTATCAACCAGTTGGATAATCATGCCCGGCACAGAACGTCCATCAGCAAAACGAATTGTGCCGTCAATGCTGCCTGTCATAATCAGAGGCATGTTAATGAAAGGTTTTGTTCCTGCGCGTAAAACTGTCTTATAACCGTCTTTTACAGATGCCAAAAATGGATTTGGAGAGCTATTCTGATCAAAGGTAATAATAGCCAGTCCTTGAATACCGACATTTGATATATTGATATAGCCATTTGCATTTGATGGATCTGACTTGCGAGAACCGTTAATGAGGATTCGGCCACCTTCTATAGGTTCATCAATTTCGCTATATTCGCCGTCATTATTAATATCATTATATATTTGAGCATCAATGCTGCTTTTTTGACTGTCTGGCGAACTGGTAAATTTATATGATCCTTTTTCTTCATTGGAACCAAAATTTGTATTTGCACGTAATAACAGATCATAACCATCATTCTTTGACCAATTAACATCAACGCCTCCAAAGAATGTACCAAAGTCATAAGACGCTGCTGCTGTGATTGCGGTTTTGTCTTTGTCTTCAATACCTTGTTTGAATGTTAGGTTTGATGTGAATTTATCATTATCAGTGTAACCAAGTCTTATGCGCGTAGAATCAAGTGCGCTCTTTGGATAAATGTCATAAAACAAAGATGATCTTAAATTCCAATTATCAGAAAAAGGAGCACTCAAGCTAAACTGACCTGTTGAGCTTTTGCGCTTATTATTAGTAAAAGTTGTATTTACCGTATTTGTTGCGTTTAGTTTTTTTCTTGAAAGGCTTTGACGGCTTTTAATTATAGTAGTGTTTTTATTATTTTCATATTTTGTATGTTGTGCGTTAAAATCAAGACTTCCTTGAGCAAAGGGCAATATGAAATGACGTAATGCTCTAAATTTTCCTGTAAATGTTTTTTTATTGTTACCAAAATTTGCTTCTTTACTTTCAAAGTCATTATAAAAGGACATGCTGGCATTAGTACGAATACCGGCAAATTTACGGGCAAATTTGGCATCAAGAGCTGTGCCGCCATCAATTTGCTTATAGGCTTCAATTTGTCCAGCTCCACCTAATGCGTTAAAGCTAGCTCCCAGTGATAGATATTTAGTATCGTTTTCTTTTGATGGAGATTGTGTTGCCGTAGCATAGCCGGTAGCCCAACTGTTAATCCCGCGATTAATCCGGAGATATTTTGCTATACCTTTTTTGCTATTGGGATCATCATTAATTTCAATAAAACGTTTTTTAAAATCAAGGATACCGGCTTCAAAATTTGTTTCTCCGGGGCGTAACATATTACCCTTTACCCGATAATCTTCGTGACGCTCCTCAATTTGTCCTTGCGGGCCATATAGAATAATTTTGATTTTATTCCCGCCATAATTAAGGGGGACATTTTCAAAACGATATTCGCCCAGTTTATTTACAAATCCAAAATCTATAAGATGTCTATTGAGATAAAGCTCGACCTCCCAACCGGGCTGTGCTGTTCCTTCAATTACGATTTCATCAAATGATTGTTTGTTAACGCTACCCTTTGAAGATATAAACATGCCACGACCGGACATGATTTGACCTATTAATGGAGAAGGAGAAACAGAAATATCACCTACTTGCGCTAGTCTGAGGCCAAACGGTAATAATTTATCTGTTCCAAAATCACGACGTGTCAAACGCAGACGAATGTCATCGACATTAAAGGAGTTATTTTTGCTCTGGATTGTCTTAATTGTGTAATCTGCACTAGCTCCAAGCGCGTCACCAATACCGCTTATTGTAAGATTATTTATTATTTCGTTATTTTCATTGCTCCATGACAGATCATCCATGATTGAGAAGTTTTGTGCCCCAAACAATTTATAACCATTTGTGATATATTCGAGTTTGTTCGTATCTTCTTTGTCTTTACGTTTATCGAGATTTTTCTGATTTTTTTGTCGTTCAAGCTCTAACTCAAAAGGAAGTCTGCGCTTTGTTTTAATTTGGATACTTTGCTCTGAAAAATTGAGATTTAGATCCAGATTCCAAATTTTATTGATAAGTTCTACAGTGACGTAAATATCACCAAGATTTTGTCCTAGATCTTTTATTAAAAAGCTATTTTCAGGAAGTGGAAATGTTGTGTCTTTTAAGCTATAGGTTTTATTTTTTAGATCTATGCTATAAGTGTTTACTTCATTAAAGAAATAACCATTAGCGCTTTGAGTTGATAGATTTGCATTTGTAGGAAATTTTAGAATTCGAGCAAGTTCGCGCAGTGGCACGTAATAGACAAAATCTTTTTCAATTCCAATAATAGCTTGAGAAAGTACACGTGCTTTTCGCGTTACGCTAAGTATAAGATCGTAGGTTTCTTCAGAGCTTGATTCGTTATATATACCGGAAGAAACAGAAATATCGCCCATCGCAGTAGCAATGGCCGAAGCAAAAGAATTCTCTTCCGACATCACACTCAAACCAACAGCATCGGCAACATTAGCTACCGAGTTAAGCTGGCCATTGTTAATGGCGGCTCTTTGCGCTACCTGATCCGTTACTTCAGTAGCTAAAGTGGGGCTAACAAAGCATACGACTGTGAGAAGCGCAAACGCAACCACAGCGCACATCGTGCGCCCACTTACATACCAACAATGAAATTTGCCCATGAAACCGAGCAGAGAAATTAATAGTAGAATAGCCCATTAGAATCATAGCACGCTTTAGTTGCACTCTATAAAATTGCAATAATTATAAACATTTTATCCACAGGCTTTTATGGCGTATGTACATAGATTCTATTCAAAATTGTATCGTGCGACTGTACGGCGGGTATAAGCTTGAAGCATGTCCGGCGTTTGAAGGTTTATATGTAAAAACAGCCCTTTAAAAGAGCTGTTTTACTTTATGGAGTTATTTTTTTAATTTTATGAAGTAGTTAACGCCAAATTATATCTCTACTAATATAAGGTGAGTTTTTATATTCAAAATCATTAAGGCTAAAGAGCTCAAGTTTAAAAGCAGTGCATTTGCTAAGATCAGCTTCTTTGGGAACAATAGTGTTTCTGATTATAGATTTAGCCTCAACATAGATTTTACTTGTTTGTATAATTGTTCTAATTGGCTCTTCTTCCCCTGCTATATAACAAAGGAGTTCAGGTTTAAGATAAACACTGCGAGTGCTGTTGTTTATATAATTCGTATGTACTGTAGTTCTACCTTTTACCTTATGCAAATAAGCTTCTTGAAGTTTAATATCTAATGTAGTTTTTCCATGTCTTATAAAAACTGGAATAGATAGATTAGCTCTAACTTTTATAATACCGCTAAGTCCTTCTCCAGCTTCCATAGCAACTTTATTATCTACAAGCGGAATGGGCTTTATTAGGAGATGTGAGTGATATTCACCCTTTGGTAAATTTGAGGGGCGTTTTACAAGAATTCGCACTTTTTGTGATTTTTTTGGCCCTATAACAACACGACGTGGTGAAAATTGTAGTATAGGACTTGCCGGCATAAAACCTGGGGCTGTTTCTCCTTCTTTTAGAAGAAGACTTTCTCCTGTTGGGGATTGTATGCGTTGTTCCCAACTAAAGCTATAGACCATTGTTTCGTCTTTACCATTATTAATTATAACAACAGCAACTCGTTGACCGTCCTCGATCATAACACGTTTAGGAGATACAAATGTTGCGTGGCTATTTATTGGCCAAAATGACAAAATGCTCAGAAATAAAAAGAATAGAACAGTTTTTTTGGGATGTTGCTTAATAGTATTCATAGTATTTGTTATCTCCATCATTGTTATTATTAATTTGCTGTAACACTTATCGTTCCAGTATAACTTCCAAGTGTTTGATTGTTAAAATTTAAAGTACCGCCGATATCAATTGTAACTGTATTTGAAACTTCTGTAGGTGTGAAAGTAAAACTTGTTTGTGCTACGGCTGTTCCAGTATGAATCATTTCAAAGTTGCTAACTTTAGCATTCTTTCCACCATTTTTTATATTAATAAAAGCAGCTGTGAATTGGACGTTTACGTTAGTAGTTGGTGGAACGCCTCCGGTTTTTATAGTGCATTGAGCTGGAAGTGCTGTTTTTGAGATAACAGCACATCCTGTGGTACTGGTAGCTCCATTTGCTGTAAGAATAAGGGCTCCTTTTGCGCAAGTCGCTAAATTTCCAAATCTTAAATCTTGAGCACAACTAATTAATATTTGTGCAAATGCAGGTGTAGGCGCGGCAGCTCTTAGAGCAAGCGCTGATACGGCAATAAGTGTTTTTTTACTTTTTTTCATAGGATTGACCTATCCTTAAACTCTTCATAGATTAGATAATACAATTTTCACGTCAAGAAAAGAAAGTAAAGAAAATTATGGCTATCATTAAAGCGGATAATTTAGAAATTGAAAAAAGATTGATTGAGTTAGAACGACTCGTAATTGAAGGGGGTGGCGGCATTCACTCTGATTTGGTTATTCATAATCATGAAGGTAATTTGAGTATAGAAACTAAAGAACCAATGGTAAGAGGAAAAGAGATTATTCGTCTTTCAAGAGAAGTTCTTTCTCCGGAAGATCAATATATTTTGCATGTAAAAGATGATCTATTTGATGTTGATTTTCCTGAGTATAGCACCATGTCTTCTCTTCAAAAGAAAATTATTGAGTGTATGGTTGGGCTTTATAATTCTACCAATAAAATCACACAACAAAAAAATGGAACACTTTTGCTGTCCATTATGCCATATCCAGAGCTTATAAAAAAATTAAGATTGGGAAGAACATTTTTCAATAAGGCTGTCAAATGGCTAGATTATATACAACAAAAAGATAGTAAACAGACTTTTAATGATGAAGAATTCGAAAGTTTTTTGATTGATACTTTTGTACGTACAAGACATTTAGGTTATTCAGATTATATTAGGGAATCATCCGTATCTCTGATTATGCCTATTATTGATTTTATGAATCATCATTGGGCAGGAGCAGGTTTTAACATTGGAAAAGGTACGCGCAAGGGGGATCTGGCTGTAGCTTGTTCGCAGCCTATTAAAGGAAGTCTGGAGTGTTATGCTTTTTATGGAATTATGGATTCATTTGATACATTAATTCGTTATGATTTTGTTGATGAATTTGCTCCTGTAGTGCGATCGATTCCAATTGAACTTGATGTGCCGAATGTAGGAACTATTAAGGTTAATAGTTTAACCGGAGCAATAAATAAGAAAAAACTTACAAAGCAAATATCAGACTTGGATCGTTATTTACCAACTATGCGTATTGATAAAGAAAAACATCTTTTAACAATCTCACATCTTATGATTCCTGTGAAAGAAGGATCTTTTATGGCTCTTAGGCGTGTTTTACATGTAGTGCTTGCTAATTTGACGCATGAAAATGTTAAGCTTGATAAAAAAATACGAGATGCATGGATTAAAGAGGCTGAAGAGAAAGTGTTAAAAGCAAATATAGATTATTATAATGATCTGAAAGCTTATACGGATAAATTAATAAAAACCAAAGGAGAAGTTTCTATTTTAAGATGTATATCTGATTTGGCTACATTACAACTTAAGAAGATTGATCTATATTCTAAGGTTAAAAAAACGTTATAGCTAAACGATTAATCGTAAAGTAGTGTTAGAAATTAGAAGCCTAATTGGAGTTATGTATTATGGTATTGAAATTATCAAAAAGATCAGATGTTGAAAGTTTTCGTGCGCTTACTATTTTAAGTGAGGTTGCAGAGCGCCGTGCAGCGGGTGAGGATATTATAACTTTAGCGCCGGGACAACCTTGTTTTGGTGCGCCACAAATAGTACTTCAAAAAGCAAAAGACTTTATAGATCAAGACCCTATTCAAGGATATACGGCAGCCATTGGAACATTGCCTTTACGCAAACGCATTGCTAAATATTATAAAGAAAATTATGACCATATTGTTCATGAGGATCAAATTGTAGTTACAACATCTTCTTCTAGCGGATTTATTTTGAGCTTATTAAGTGTCTTTGATGCAGGTGATACAGTTGCACTGACAATGCCAACATACCCAGCTTATAAAAATATGCTACAAGCATTAGATATTAATGTTGTTGAGATAGAAACAACAAAAGAGATCAATTATCAGCCTACAGCCGATTTATTGGAAAAAACCGGAAAAAAATTTGATGGTATTATTATTACAAATCCGTCAAATCCAACAGGAGCAATGATTGATAAAGAAACTCTTAAAGGCATTTGTAAATGGTGTGATGCAAATGACGTGCGATTAATTTCAGATGAAGCATATCACGGCATAACATATGAACAAAAAGCACAAACAGTTTTGCCTTTTTCAAAAAACGTGATTGTTCTAAATACATTTTCTAAATATTTTGCTCTTACCGGATGGCGTTTAGGCTGGGCAATTTTACCTGAAGATATGATTATACGCATTAAAAAATTAGCTGAGAATTTATTTGTTTCACCTCCTACAATCTCACAATTTATAGCTATGGAAGTATTTGAACATACAAATGTTTTGGATGGATATGTTGCAAAATATAAAGAAAACAGAAATATTTTGCGTAAGAGACTTCCTGAAATCGGATTTGATGATTTTTCATCAGCACAAGGTGCATTTTATTTATATGTCGATATAAGTAATTTAACAAATAATAGTGAGGATTTTTGTCGTAGAATGCTTGATGAAGCAAAAGTAGCTATAACACCTGGTATGGATTTTGATACAAAGCGCGGAAATAGTACAATTCGCATTTCCTATGCCGGTGACGCAAGTGATATGCATGAGGCATGCGATCGTTTAATAAAATGGCAAAAAATCAAAGTTTAAACTTACATTACTGTTTTAATTTATTTTTCAAATATATTTTACGCTTCCTTGAGTTTGTTTTTCTGATATCTTTACTGTCGTAGCGTTATAAAAAAATTTAAACAACAAATTTAAACTTTGAAATATGAATAAAAAACACGAATATATTCGATATAAAGAACGCGGTAATGTGTTGTGGTTTATTCTTGTAGCCGTTGTTATGCTTTCCGCATTAACCGTTTTACTTTCCAGATCAGGTTCTTCAGTTGATCAAAGCGGGGATGTTGAACAACTTAGAATTAAAGCTAATCAGTTGATGCGATATGGATCTAGTTTTGAAAAAGGAATTGATCGACTAAAAATAATTAATAATTGTTCTGAAAATGATATTAGTTTTAAAAATTCTATAGTTGCTACATATAATAATACATCTAGTCCTGCCGATAATTCTTGCCATATTTTTAAAACTGCCGGTGCCGGTTTGCAATGGCGCACATTCGCAACAGATGAATTAAACGCCGGAGGAAATAACATGGCGTTTATTAATAGTTTCCGTATTGAGGATGTAGGCTATCATACAGCTATTTCAGGAAGCGATTTATTAATGGTTGCGCGTGTTTCTAAGAATTTATGTGATCGCATTAATATAGATCTTGGTCTTTCAACAACGGCGGCTGATATTACTGTAAGTACTGTAGATGATTGGAATAATTTTTTTGTAGGAACATTTACAGATGGTCATAAAATTGAGACCGCCGGTGATGCAACTGGTCTTATTGGAGCGCAAACTGGCTGTATGATTGATAATAATGGACATCATATCTTTTATCATGTGGTTTTGGTTCGTTAATACGTATTATGATTATGTTTTTGTCCTGATTTAAAAGTCTTAAAACTATCACAATACTTGCATTCTTAACCTTGATTGCCTATTAACAATGCTTCGATCCATAAATTAGAGATCCATAATGATTGTTGATATAGTTGTACTTGCCGTATTGCTGATTTCTGCTGTTATCGCATTTTTACGGGGATTTATTCGTGAAGTTTTAACAATTATGGGTATTTTAGGAGGATTGATAGCAGCTTCTTTAGGTGGCGCTCATTTGTCAATTTATATACAGGAATGGATAGGTATAGAAGAAAGCACTAATCCGGATCTTCTTTTTGGTATCTTGCCACATGCATTAGTTGCAGATTCGCTGGCATATGGCGGAATTTTCATTGTTGTTATTATTATTTTATCTATTTTGAGTCATATTTTGGCTGAAGCTGTTCAAAATATGGGACTTGGCGCTATTGATCGTACTTTTGGTGTGATTTTTGGCATTATTCGTGGCGTTGTTTTACTTGGTGTACTTTATTTACCTGTATATTTACTTGTTAGTGATGATGCAAAAACAACATGGTTTGAAGGAAGTAAAACACATATTTATTTAGAAAAGAGTTCTTCAGTTTTATCTACTTTTTTACCATCAAAAACAGTTGAAAAATTATATACAGATACACAAAAAATTGAAGAGGCACTAGGCGCAAGAAAAAAATTACAAGATATCAATGTTTTACGCAAAGAAGAAGAAAAAGAACAAAAGTATAAAAAAGATAGTACCGGTTACAGTGATGAATTCAGAGAAGAAATGGATGATCTTTTTAAAGAAAAAATACAACAATTAAATGAATAAAAGTATGAGTATAAAATTTCCTAATTTTGATGATGATAAGCTACATGAAGAATGTGGAGTATTTGGAGTATTTGGTTATGATGAAGCTGCAAGACTTGCGGCTTTAGGCTTACATGCACTTCAACACAGAGGGCAAGAAGCTTGTGGTATTGTGACATGTGAGGGGAAAGATTTTTTCTCACATAAATCTTTAGGATTAGTTGATTCTACATTTAGTTCAAAAAATGTTATCGAACGTTTAAAAGGACGAATTGCCATAGGGCATAATCGTTATTCGACAAGTGGTGAACCGGCACTTAGAAACGTACAGCCTCTTTATGCCGATATGGATTTTGGTGGTTTTACAGTAGCGCACAATGGAAATTTAACAAACGCGCATACATTACGTAAAGTATTGGTTAAGCGTGGTTCAATTTTTCAATCTACAAGTGATACAGAAGTAATTGTACATTTAGTAGCAATGTCTCGACAAAGAACGGTAATAGACAGATTAATTGATGCTGTAAAACAAATTAAAGGAGCTTATTCATTAGTAGCCAGTGCAGGAAATCAAATCATAGGAATACGTGATCCTTATGGCATACGACCTTTAGTTCTTGGAAAGCTTGGTGATGCACATATTTTAGCTTCTGAAAGTTGTGCGCTCGATATTATAGGTGCAGATTATGTTCGGGAAATTAAAGCAGGTGAATTGATTATTATCAATGATAGTGGAGTAAAATCACTTTTTCCATTTGGTGATAATCCATCTCGTTTTTGTATCTTTGAATATGTTTATTTTGCTCGTCCTGATAGTTTTATGGAGGGAAGATCAGTTTATGAAACGCGCAAACGTATTGGAAAAGAGCTAGCAAAAGAAGCACCGGTAGATGGAGCTGATTTAGTAGTGCCGGTACCGGACAGTGGAGTTCCGGCAGCTATTGGATATGCGCAGGCTAGCGGAATACCATTTGAACTTGGAATTATTCGTAATCATTATATAGGCCGAACGTTTATTGAGCCAACAGATACGATTCGGCATCTTGGTGTGAAGTTAAAGCATAATGCAAATCGACAATTTATAGAGGGCAAGTCAGTTGTACTTGTAGATGATTCTATTGTACGTGGAACAACTTCACGAAAAATTGTAGAGATGATGCGTGATGCCGGAGCAAAAGAAGTTCATTTACGTATTTCTTCTCCACCAACGGCACATAGCTGTTTTTACGGTATTGACACACCGTCTATGGATGAATTGCTTGCTCATAAAATGCCGGTTGAGAAAATTTGTGAGCATATAAAAGCGGATTCACTAGCTTATATTTCTGATGACGGACTATATCAAGCAGTATGTAAAGCAAAACGTAATGCCAAAGTGCCACAATTTTGTGATGCGTGTTTTACAGGAGAGTATCCGGTAGAATGTGTTGATTATAATAGTAATTGCGCAGGCGTGAAAGTAACAGACTTGCATGAACGCCAGCAAATAAGTAAAGAATAATTAATGAACTTTATTCTCCCATTTTTTATAGGAATTGCTTTTTTTTCCTGTAATTTGAATAATGGCGCTCACGCTGCTTATGATAAATCATATGTAGGAGATGAAATTGAATATAAAGCAGTATTTGAAGATACATTTATACATCTGGCACGGGATTATAATTTAGGTTTTGTTGAGATGCGTGCTGCTAATCCAAATATTGATCCATGGATTCCCGGCAAGGGCACAAAACTGATTTTACCAACTCGACATTTATTGCCGGAAGCACCACACGAAGGTATTGTAATTAACTTACCTGAAATGCGACTTTACGCTTTTGTAAATAAAGATGAAGCACCAGCGACTTTTCCTCTTGGTATAGGTCGTGAAGGACTTGAAACGCCAACTGGAACAACAAAAATAGCACGGAAAAAAGAAAAACCGATATGGCGTCCAACTACGCGCATGTTAAAAGAAGATTCTGAGCTTAAAGCTTTTTACCTTCCCGGCTCGGATAATCCTCTTGGAACACATGCTTTATATTTAGAATGGCCACAATATGCCATTCATGGAACAAATCGTCCTTTTGGTATTGGTCGACGTGTTAGTAGCGGTTGTATCCGTATGTATCCTGAAGATATTATTAAGCTATTTTCTGCTGTGCCTGTAGGAATGAAAGTAACTGTTGTTAATCAAGCTATTAAAGTTGGATGGATAAAAAATAAACTTTATATTGAAGCCCATCCAAATATTGAGCAAACCATTGAAATGGAAGAATTTGGCGTTGTACGTGCTCCAAAGCTAAATGATGACGATATGGCGCGTATCATAAAGATAGCCGGTAGTAATAAAGACCGTATACGATGGGCAGCAGTACGTATGGCTGTTAAGCAACGTCGTGGATATCCTATAGAAATTGCACGCCGTCCATATAATCATGAAGAAGAACAAGAATTTTTAGAAGAAAAAGATCCGGATTTTAAAAAATTGCGAGTATCTTTAGAACAAACAGATAACGGTGAAATAAAAATAAAAGATATTTACAAAAAGAAAAACCCATACAGTACGCTTAATCAATAGATGAAATTATAAGTATCAGAATTTAACTTATAAAAAAAGGCTGCACTAAAAAAGGCAGCCTTTTAAATCACTATATTATAAAAGCTACTTGGTTTGCGCGGCCTTAAACACACGCTCTGTTTGAACAACAGGAGAAGGAGCAGCGTCAATTTCACCGGCTGTACGATCAGTAGCAAAACTAGCACTAGAATCGTATGTTGTTCCTGTTTCACAAGCAGCAAGGGCAAGAGTAGATCCTGCGATGCAAAGTATAGCAGCAAACTTTTTCATGTTATATCCTCATTCATTATATTTGTTTAATAAAAACTAAATCATTTCAAACGGAGTGAAACCTATTTATAGTAATCTTTATACACAAGTGAAAAGCTATTGCACACTGTTTTTCAAGTCTTTTTTATTTTTTTATCATTATAGAAAATCATATGCGTTGATTTTTGCGTATTTGTGCAAAATATTCATTAATTCCTTTAACAAGCGCGGAAGATATTTTTTTATGATAGGACGAGGTATTAAGCATTTTTGCTTCTTTTCTATTCGACATAAAACCAGCTTCAACTAAAACCGAAGGAATATCCGGTGCTTTTAATACAGCAAAACCTGCATGGCGGTGAGCATTATCGAGTATGTGTACATTTTTACTTATAAAACTATTAAGTAGCTTATTGGCACAAAACTTAGCTTGATTTGTTGTATCTCGCATTGTTAGGTCAACTAATATGCTGGCAACTTCTTTATCTTCCATACTTAAATCCACACCTGCAATAATATCTGATTTATTCTCATTGGCAGCAAGTCTTGCAGTTTGTTTATCTGAAGCTTTTTCAGATAATGTATAAAAAGAAGCTCCACGCACATTTTTTTTCCTTATAGAATCTGCATGTAATGAAATAAATAAATCTGCATTAAGATCTCGAGCAAACTTAACGCGGTTGCGTAATTTAATAAATCTATCAGTATTTCGAGTTAGGCGCACACGATATTGGCCGGTTGCTTTTAATTGTTTTTTAAGCTCTTTTCCAAGTGCAAGCACAACATCTTTTTCAAGAATTTTATTAATGCCGATTGCGCCGGGATCAATACCCCCATGACCCGGATCAATAACAATTAGAGGCTTTTCTTTCATTTTGGTTGTTGGAGTTATTGGCTGTGGTACGGCATAAGCTGCTTGTGAATGTTGTTTTGATAAATTATTTTCATTTAACGTTCCGTAAGTTTTTTGTTGTACTTGTTTGAAATGAGAAGTTGATATTTTGGTATAATCAATAACAAGACGATTAGGCTTTCCTATCTGTTTTGAAAGTGTAAAAACCGAGCTAATAAAAATTGGAGAGTTTAAATCAAAAACAATGCGAGAAATTCCTGGTTGAAGATTTCCATGTCTTACAGCCGTAATATTCGTACCTGCCGGTCTGCTAATAGCTCCGGCATTCCATTGAAAGCTTGGTAAATCAAGTACTAACCGATATGGATCAGAAAGTACAAAAACGCGAAATTTTACAACTTTACTTAAATCCAACACTAATCTTGCTTTATCAGAATGAACACCAAATCGAATATCATTGACGTTAAGAGCCAGAGCTTGTCCCATAAAAACAAGCTGTGTTAACAGGATAAGATATGTAAATACTAGTAGTCGTATATTAAACAAGCGCGGATACTTTCATATGTGAATATCAAACGTTGTTAATATATCATAATCAATAAACAAAATGTAAAGAGACAATATATTTTTTCACATTCAAATAATGTAGATAAATTGATTAATTTAATAGTTAATCACGTGAGATAATTAAGATGTTTTTGAATTAACAACACTTTATCATTGAGCATTTTATAAATGAGGTGTAGAGTGCAAAATTAGGTATTTACTTTTGCGGTTTTAGCGCTTTATTCGATTTATTCAGGTTTCGCGAACTGCAATAGCAAAAATTTGGTTTAACAAGTACGCGCGTTTTCGCGCCGCTTTCTCTTATTTAAAGGAAAAGCAGGCTTGCGGCGTGCAATGGAGATTAAAATGACAAAAAGGATGCTTATTGATGCAACCCATGACGAAGAAACGCGGGTTGCAATTGTAGATGATAATAGACTGGAAGAGTATGAATATGAAAACTGTTCTAGAAAGCCGTTAAAAGGCAGTATATTTTTAGCAAAAGTAACGCGAGTTGAACCGTCTCTACAGGCGGCTTTTGTAAATTTTGGTGGTAACAGACACGGATTCTTGCCATTTTCTGAAATTCATCCTGATTATTTCCGTATCCCGATTTCTGATCGTGAAGCTCTTATGGCAGAGCAAGATGCTCTTTTGGCAGAAGCAGAAGCAAAGGAAGAGATTGAGGATTCTGAAGAAAATACTGTAACGGAAAATACGGAAAATAATGTAGAAGATCATAATGATATTATTGATGAGCTTGGAGGTGAAAATTCTTCTACTTCTGAAATTAATACCGAGCTTAATTCTACACAAAAAACAAATGAAAACTCAGTAGCTTCTGTAGATAATCTTATAGACGATACACAAGAAGATGATGATATTAATGGTAATATTATTACGAATTTAGAGGAAGATATAGACGGTAATAAAGAGAGAAAAAACGATAAATCTAATAATCGCTACAACAAAGATGGACGCAGCCGTAGTAGTAGCAATTATAGTTCTCGTAACCGTAATGATCGTGAACGTTCTGCACGAAGTAATAATGCAGAAAGATATAGTAAAAGTGAACAAAGTGCCGAGCAACGTTTTCGCTCAAACTTGCGCCGTAAATATAAAATTCAGGAAGTTATCAAGCGCGGTCAGATTATGCTAATTCAAGTTTCTAAAGAGGAACGGGGAAATAAAGGTGCGGCTGTTGGTTCTTATTTATCATTGCCGGGGCGTTATTGTGTTCTCATGCCCAACAGTCCTAGAGCCGGTGGTGTTAGCAGAAAAATTGCAAATTACAAAGATCGTGCACGTATGCGAGATCTAATGAAGAAATTGGAAATACCAAAGGGAATGTCAGTAATCTTGCGTACAGCAGGTGTAACAAGAACAAAAGCTGAAATTAAGCGTGATCTCGATTACTTAATGCGATTATGGGATAATATTCGGGAATTAACCTTACAATCTTCTGCTCCTTCTCTTGTATATGAAGAGGCTAATTTAATTAAACGTGCTGTACGGGATCTTTACGCACGTGATATTGAGGACATTCATGTCTCTGGTGCAAATGGTTATAAAATTGCCAAAGACTTCATGAAAATGATGATTCCTTCACATGTAAAGAAGATTAAAGAATACAAACATGAACAAGAAAACATTCCTTTATTTGAACGTTATAAAGTTGAAGGGCAAATTGCAGAAATATCCGAAACACAAGTGACATTACCATCCGGCGGTTACTTGGTAATTAATCCAACTGAAGCTCTTGTATCTATTGATGTGAATTCCGGTAAAGCTACAAAAGAGCGTCATATTGAGGAAACGGCTTTAAAAACTAATCTGGAAACAGCTACAGAAGTTGCTCGTCAACTGCGGTTACGTGATCTGGGGGGATTAATTGTAATTGATTTTATTGATATGGAAAATCGTAGAAATAATGCAAAAGTAGAACGTAAAATGCGTGATGCTTTATCCGGTGATCGTGCGCGTATTCAAATGGGACGTATCTCATCATTTGGTTTAATGGAACTTTCAAGACAGCGTTTAAATCCAAGTTTGGCAGAATCTCAATCTGAAGTCTGTAAACATTGTAATGGAACTGGTCGGGTACGTACATCTGATGCAACGGCAATTATTGTTTTGCGAGGTATTGAAGAAGAGGGTATTAAAGGTCGCGCAGCTCAATTAATTATTCATGTATCTAATGATGTTGCTCAGTATATTTTAAACAGCAAACGTAAAAATCTTACTGATTTGGAATCACGTTATAACTTAACTGTACTTATTCGAGCAGATGATAGCGTTGGAGGTGATGGCTTCCGTATTGAAGTATCTAAACCATCTAATAAAGCTGCTAAATCTACAAATAAAGACAGTGATAAAACACCTAAAGATCAAGAAAATAAAGAACAAGTTCAACGTCGACCTCGTCGTCGTGGACGTCGTGGTGGTCGCCGCCGGACTAGCCATGATGAAATAGAGCAAACTAATTCAACAACAAATGTTTCTGAGCAAAAAGCGGATAGTGAGACTAAAAAAAGCAAAAAAGAACCGATTAAAAACCTTGAGGATAATTCAAAGAAACGTGAGGGTAAGCCAGCTAAAACTAAAGATGCTGATAACTCTAACATTATTGAAAATAAAAAAGAGCAAGTTAAAACCTCACAGGAAAAATCTGTAGTAAAAACTCCTATAAAAAAGACTGTAAAAAAGAAAGCTTCAAAAATATCAAATGATGATGCGCCTTCATCAGCCAGTCAGCATGAAATTGTTAACGAACCGCCAAAAGAAAAGAAACGTGGATGGTGGAATAAATTAACAGATTAAGTGTTTAGTTTTTGGTTTCCTTAAAAATTATTGTATGCTCTGGGATCAGGTGCTAGTGTGAGCGCAAGCACGTATTTTATTTTTAATAATTGGGATAATTATAATGGCATGGCAAAATTATAAGGCTGTTTTATTGACTTTGGGGCTTGGGGTTGCTGGGATTTTTGCATTTTCACAAATGGTAATTGCTAAAACACCGGATCTTTATTTTTATCCTGCAAAAGCATGGACAGTTACAGCAAAGCCAATGCAAGTTGCAACTGCCAATGTTCAAAATTGTTCTATACAAAATGAATTTAATAATGGTTTTGTTATACAGTTAGAAGGTTCTCACAGATGGGTAAAAGCTTTAAGTATTGATTTTCGTCAAAAGGCTTTTGAAAATGGCAAAACCTATAATGTATCTCTTTCAGTGCCGGGGAAAGTAAATAAGACATTTTCAGTTATTGCATCTCAAGAAAATAAGCTTGTTATAGATTTACAGGAACAAAAAGATTTTTATCAGATTATGCGGGATTCTGCGGTTCTTGATTTAAGTATTGATGTAAATAATTTTAGATTTTATATGACAGGTTTTTCCAGTGCTTCTGCAATATTTGAACGTTGTATGGCTGGAGGTGTTATTCAGCCTCTTTCTGCTGTAGCAACTCAAAATGAGCCTATACATGCCTCAATGAATGAAGAGTCATTTAATGGTGCGGTTATGAATGAATCAATCGCATTTGAACAAAATGAGCGTAGTAATGCTGTTATTGAAATAATTCCTGAAGATCGACAGCCTGTAGTGCAGTTGATTCCTGTAAAGGAAGTTAGGAAAATCGGTGGTAAAATAATTGATGAAAAAGCTCCTATAACTTTATTAATTGATAATTCAACACAAGTAGCAAGCCCGTTAGTGGATAAGCCTCATGAAAGAATGAGTGAAGTTTTATCTAAAAAAATAAAGGAAAATCCTGACATTGTTGCTCTTGAAGATGATTTACGATTAAATTTACAAGAGCAGCCTAAGAAAAATTTAATAGATAAACTGGAAATTCCGTCAAATTTATATAAGGAGTCTGTGACGAAAAAAGAGCCTATGATAGAGAAAAAGTTTGTAACGGAAAATAATGTTAAAATAACAAAAACTTTATTGCCTCCTTTTATATCTTCATCACAATTAGAAAATCAGAATATTTCATCTGAGGTAATTGTTTCAAAAATACAAGAAGTTATTCCACTTGTTCAAGAAATTAAACCGGTTTTGGATTCTGTTTCTATTTCTAAATTCCCAAAGGCAAAGATCAAAAAGAAAAAGTCATATGATTTTACTAATTTAGGTAGCGTTGAGTCGGCCAATGATAACATGGCTTTTAAATCACGTCCTGATCCTGAGCTTGTTAAGAAAATCTCTCAACTTGAAAGCATGGTTTATAAGTTAAAAAAAGAAAATACAGAGCTTAATAGTGAACTTAAATCTGTATTAAGTGAATCGGAGGAAGAACGTTTGTCAATTTCTTCTGATAATTGGAATCTTGAACGTGCAACTATGAAATATAATGAGGCAGAGCGCCAAATTAAACGACTCGGACAGCAGCTTCAGCGCGAAAGGGCTCAAAGTTCGGTTGAAAAAGAAGATCTTGAAGCTATGTTGTTTGATCCGCAAGTAACAAATGAAAAACAACTTGCTCATTTGGCTGATTTGGAAAATAAGCTTTTGTCAGTTCAGGATAAATTGGATTCTCAGCGTTTGCGATATGAAGAGCGCATTCGTATTCTGGAGAATCATATTTCACAATAATGAAAATAATTATAATATAGAATAAGGGCTATCAATGCTTTATGCGTCATTTCCCATTATAGCTGCCGTTTGTTATGGCCTGTGTTTTGCCTTTACTCAAAAATTATTAGAGTCGGTTAATGTTGCGACGTATATATTTCTTGGAGGCGTAGCGAGTGTTTTTATTGCTTTGGGACTTTCAAAGTTCAAGCATGAACCAATTTCATTATCTTTCATGGAAGACAAATATTTATTGATTGTGGCTTTGATTGCTGTTTTGGTTCCATCAATCGGATGGCTTTTAACGATGTATGCAATAAAGAATATTTCAGCTAGTTATGCTGCTTTTGCAGAAATTTCATATCCTCTTTTTACAATTTTATTTTTATTCCTATTTTTTGGCGTACGCCATTTTGATTGGTCAATATTAGTTGGTGGAGGGCTTGTTATGTTTGGCTCTTTTATTCTTATTTATGGACAAATGAACACTTCAATTAATTAATTAATGCTGTCATGCAGTGCATCTAAGTCTTTTTTATACTGATTGCGTGCGCTTAAAGCTGGCTCAATGAACTGTGTTTGCCGTATTTTTAATTGATCCATTAGCGCAATTCTATTTTTACGGTAAGTAAATTGACGATCAAAGATATTACAGTATTGAAATCCGGGATCAGTCTCAACGTGACTTTCAGATGGTATACCACATTGAACAACTGTATTTTCAGCATTTGCCATTGTATTATATGAAAGAACAAAAAATATGCTCAGAAAGAATAAAATAGATATTTTCATGACTTTTAAGCCTGTGTCAACTTAAGTTAAGTACTTTATTGATTCTACAGTAAATAGCGATAGCAATCAATTTATGAAATTTTATAATTTTTTCTAAGTATATAAAAATCAAAAGCTTGTTTTGAGCGCTTTATATTTCTATGGTTTAGATGGCTCTTTTTTCTCCATAAGGATATTAATTTATATGTCAGTTCAGCAGATACACTGGTCTCGCCGTACAAAGATTATAGCTACTCTAGGTCCGGCATCGCAGGATAAGAAAACAATTTCTGCGCTTTTTGAAGCAGGAGTTGATATTTTTCGTCTGAACTTTTCACATGGGACACATGAATATCATAAGGCTGCCTTTGATAAGATTCGTAGCCTTGAAAAGAAGACCGGCCGTCCGATAGGTATTATGGCTGACTTACAGGGGCCTAAATTAAGAATTGGAGAATTTGAAGCAGGTGAGATTCTTTTAACCGAAGGGCAGAGTTTTCGTTTTGATCTTGACACTGCGCTAGGCAATGAACAGCGGGTAAACTTACCGCATCCTGAAATTATTGATATTTTAGAGAAAGATAGCTTGTTATTCCTTGATGACGGTAATGTACGGGCACGTGTAATACTAAAGGGAAAAGACTTTGTAGAGGTAGAAATAAGAGCTGGGAAAAAATTATCTAATCGTAAAGGTCTGAATGTTCCTGAAGTTATTATTCCTATTCCTGCGCTAAGTAATAAAGATCGCGTAGATTTAAACGCTGCTCTTGAAATGGGAGTAGACTGGATTGCTCAAAGCTTTGTCCAGACAGCCGATGATGTAAAAGAAGCTAAGAAACTCATTAATGGAAGAGCATCCTTGATGGTTAAACTGGAAAAACCATCTGCGCTACAGCAGCTTGATGAAATCATAGAGCAAGCTGATGGAATTATGATTGCACGAGGTGATCTAGGCGTTGAGATTCCACCTGAGCATGTTCCGGCGGTACAAAAGAATGTTATTCGTAAAGTACGCGAGAATGGAAAGCCGGTGATTGTGGCTACTCAGATGTTGGAGTCTATGATAGAAAATTCCAGACCAACGCGAGCGGAAGCTTCTGATGTGGCTACAGCCGTTTATGATGGAGCAGATGGTATAATGCTTTCAGCAGAAACAGCTATAGGAGATTATCCTATTAAGGCCGTAACTATAATGGATAGAATTTGCCGTAGGACAGAAGAGGATGATATATATGAGCAAATGATGGATAATGTTCGTCCTGAGGCTGCTTTTGATCCATCCGATGCGATTACTACAGCAGCCTATTATGTATCTCAGGATATAGGCGCATCGTTCATTGTGACATATACAATGTCTGGTTCAACTGCTATGCGTATGGCACGACAGCGTCCAAACGTACCAATTTTATGTTTAACTCCAAATATATCTGTAGCGAGGAGTCTCAGTATTTCTTACGGGGTTCATGCTGTGCATGTTACAGAAAATGTAGGGGATTTTACAGGGCCGGCGCGTAGTGCGGCTAAAATTGCGCTTGAACATAAAATTGCTGAGTCTGGACAAACCTTTGTTATGACTGCTGGAGTGCCCTTCGGTGAAACCGGCAGCACAAATACGCTGCGTATCGCAACGGTGGATTAGAGTGATATTGTGATTTTAAATAAGAAAATTCTTATTTAAAATTGTACCGTGTGACTGCACGGTGGGCGTAAGCCCGAAGCATGTCCGGTGTTTGAGGATTTATATTACTGTGCAGAAGCAATAATCGTATTTTCGCTTGAAGCTGTATGTAGCCACCAAGCTGTACGGTTGATTGAAAAGATTGGGCGATAACGTACGCCTACACTTGCGTTAATCAGTGTTTTAATCTGGTTATCAAGAATATAAGGGCCACTTTCCGTATAAACTACTAACACGGCATGTGGGATATTTTTGACATTATCATGAACAATAGCAACACGAAGGCGTTCTTCAGGAACACCAAGGGCACGTAAGGCTGTATATTTGGCAATGGCAAAATCTTCACAATCGCCACCATGTTCCAAAAATTCAACTGGTGTAGCCCAATAATCGCTTTTACCCCAATTTCTATTATCTAAAATATATTGTTCCTGATTAATAAGATTATTGACCTGATTAGCCATATTTTTCAGATTAAGGTCTTTGAATAATAATAAATTATTTTGCCAATTACGTATTAACTGATTACTTTTTCCATTTTTAAGCTCGATATCAAATCTATGGAACATGCTTGTCCATTTAGTAAAAGGCTTTAAGTTTCTGGAACGCTTCTCATATGAACCAAACAGATTTGGATATGCAGAGACTTTTGTAAAGTGCTGTGTCATATTCGGTGCTGAGATTGTAAGACGTGCCGGTACATCAATAATATCAGCATGTACTTTTGTATGAGATGCAGAGATAAAAAAGGTTAACGCAATCATGCAACGAAGTAATAGTTGTCTACTTAGTATAAAAATTAATTGTTTTTTTGAAATCACGCTGTGTTTTAGAAAAATCTGTCCAAGAGGCTGACATGTTTCTTTCTGCGCTTTGAGTGCATGATGCAGTTCTTTTGTCGAGATCAATCCTTTAGTGACTAATAATTCACCAAGACGATTTCGATACACGCAAGTTTTTAATGTATTTAAAATTCCCTTACGCTTTTTCTTATATATTTTTATTTCTGACATATTTACTCTACCCCATATCAGATAAGCTTTTATTTTCTAAAGTTTGTGTCAGTTTATTGTTTTCCTAGTTTTTTATATATTTTGTCTACTACTATTAAACAGTACAAAGATTGACGAAATCCTAAGAAAGAGGCATAAAAGCAAGGTTTTTAAGAAAAATTTTACACTTGCTTTTACATATAAAATAAACAAGGTTATAATATCGTGATAAATCAAGAACTTACAGGGGTTGTGACAGCTATAAAAGAATGTCCTGTTTTAGTAATTGGAGATATCATGCTGGATCGTTTTGTTTATGGCAGTGTTGATAGAATTTCACCGGAAAGTCCTGTTCCTGTACTTTCTATTGAGCGTGAGGAAATGATGCTGGGCGGTGCAGGAAATGCGCTAGCGAATCTTGTAGGTCTTGAAGCATGCGGTTTTATTTTATCTGTTATTGGTGATGATGAAGATGGGGCTTTAATTCATAAAATAGCTAAAACGCTTGGCATAGATACAAGCGGTTTGTTGACTTGTCCTTCACGTCCTACAATTGTAAAAACACGTTATTTAGCCGGTCATCAGCAACTTTTGCGTACAGATTATGAGAAGAAACAGCCAATTTCAGATGATATGGCCAGTGCATTGTTGATAAAGGCCGAGGCTCTTATGAAAAATGTTAAAGCTGTTATTATCTCTGATTACGGTAAAGGATTATTGCGTAAAGATATAATTGCTAAGTTCATAACATTGGCACGTAATGCTAATATATCTGTGATTGTCGATCCAAAAGGGCAGGATTTTAGTATTTATGCCGGAGCAACGGCAGTTACGCCGAACAAAAAAGAATTATCTGATGCAACAAAAGGTATGGCTGTTGAAAGTAATGAGGATGTTATTAAAGCGGCACAAATACTAATTGATGAATGCGATATTGAGGCAGTTATTGCAACGCGTTCGGCTGATGGAATGAGCATTATTCAAAAAAAGGAAAATTCCGTACATCTTCAAACAGAAGACATTGAAGTCTTTGACGTATCCGGTGCAGGTGACACGGTTATAGCAACAATCGCAGCCGGTTTAGCCGCAGGTGCAAATTTAGTGGAAGCTGCCACATTATCAAATATAGCAGGAAGTATTGTTGTAACTAAAGTTGGGACATCACCAATAAGAGCTGTTGAGCTTTTGGATTGTTTAAGTGATTTAAAGTCTCGTAAAGCTGC
>JAGLMC010000116.1 GCA_023140215.1 Alphaproteobacteria bacterium | reverse complement strand
CAAATTCTTCAACTTGACCGCCAAAGTCATTTTTACATTTTGCGTATTTGCTGTCGTATTCCTCCATGTTTTCAAAATAAAATCCTGTAGCAGATATATCGTAAGGCTGCGCGTAAAACTGTGTCATTTTTCTTTCCTCTTAATTAAAGTTGGGTTCGCATGAACCCTTGGCTCTCGCCGAGAGTGGGGTAGCAACTGCAAGGACGGTGCATGCCGAGGGGGATCACCCGATCTGCACGAAAATGCAATGAAGGAAGGTTGGGGATACGGCTTGCACTGTTTATCGAAGACCCTTGCGGGCGCGAGGACGAAGTCCTTAGAAAAAACAAAAAAATACCGCCAGAAATGACGGTACAATATTGATTGCTAATTATCTTAAAAAAAATCTACGCTTAATTTACGCAGTCACGAACTTTTCCACGTGAATATCTTCTTCACGCTGACGCATATAATATGCATCATAACGGGTTTGCATACGCAGCAGAGTATCCATCTTTACGCCGAAAGCCTTTTCTATACGTAAAGCCATTTCCGGCGATAACGAAGAATTCTCATTCAGGAGATTGGATAATGCCGGACGGCCAATATCAAGAGCTTTGGCTGCATCTGTAACAGATAGCTCATCCGGTAAAATCGAGCGTTTAATAAATCCACCCGGATGCTGTGGTTTCATGCCTATTTTAATCGTCATTGATCATACTCCTTATTGTTAGTGGTAATCTTCATAATCCACGTCATACAATTCTTTTTCGTTAGCATCATAACTAAAGGTGATGCGCCAGTTTGCTGTCACATGCAGGCTATAAGTTCCAGCGCGATCACTCGTTAAACGGTGCGGTTTATATTTTTGAAGATCCATAACCTCATCAATATCTTCAATATCAATAAGAAATGCCATAATATCAGTAATTTTATCAACGTAATCCTGTTGCAAACCTCTGGGGTTATTTTTTTCAACAAGGTTACGCAAACCTTTATGGCGTATGTTCCTAATCTCCATGTTTAAATATAACACATTGTATTGTGTAACGCAACGGACATCTTTAAAGCTCTACCCTAGTGCCTTTAATGTTAAAGCTTCAATGGGTTCTTGATCGTCTTGTTCATCATAATCATGGATTCTTATAACAAACTCAGATTCATCAAGATCAAATTCAATAAACAATTCTTTAATGATGCTGATAATACTATGTGCGCTAAGGTTAATATTCAGATAAATACTATCATTCATTTTCCAAGAGTGGTTATGAGTGTTTTTTGTTCGACCTAAATAACGTCTATGGATAGACTCATCAATAAGTGAGGTCAAGCTAATAGGATCAAGTTCATAAAAGAGTCGCAGGCTTTTTTGATAGACCTCCCTCCATGTACTCACAGGATAATATTGGTCTAAAAATGAAAAGCTCTTGGGTTTTGTTCCAGTAAAGCTGAAGTCCTCATCCAGTCCTATCTCTGTATCCTCTTTTTGAGGAGGGGTGTATACTGTCTCTGGAAAATTCCAGATAGCAATACTGCGCTTTGTCAATAATTTCCTCCGATGGTTAATTTCTTCCTCTGTCCATTTTTCTAAATGCACAAGATTTTGGTTTAGCCACAATCGGCTGTTTTTAAATCCGTTATCCTTATTTACCTTTTCTAAGAATGGCTTGTTTGAGAGGGCACTATTGTAAGCAGTGAGGCTCATATTACCTATGGTGTTCAAATATTTTTCATGAATCTGAATATGATTTTCGCCCAAATCTTTTTTCCACGCAGTATTTAGCGTTTGAGGCATAATATGCTCAAAGGTTAAGCCTTCTTTTTTGGCTTCGATTAGAGTCTCCACATCAACTTTTTCTCTATTGTTGTGATTTTCTAGGCGTTCAAAAAGGTGAATCCTATTTTTACCCTTTAAATTATAAACATCGCGCTTGGTTAGCTCGTTCGTGAGCTCTTCATCATCAGGAAAACGATTTGAAGAAGAACCTGCTGACACGAGGTACATAAATATATCAACATAGCGCTCTGAAAAGTTTTCAACTTTTCTAATGTTTCGCCCTAGTGTTGCAAATATTTTATTAAGAGCATTAGTTGGTACATTACAAATAATACGCCTAAATACAAAAGATTCGATAATTTGTAAAATTTGAGCTGTACCTTTTGAATCAATAATTTCTTCAGACCAAGCATAAAAAATATCCAGAAGGAACGGATAAGACACAGTGACTTGAAGACGGTCTATACGTTTTAATGCACCATTTACATCAACATCATCCGTATCAAAGGAAAGAAAAGATCGATAGAATTGCGAGAACTTAAGAAGTTCTTCTAATAATTTTTCCAAAGCCTCTGGAGTATTGAAATCTTCTTGAACGTATTTTTTAAATTCAACATAAACTCTGTCTTTACGTGGTGTTTTGAATCGTGCATATGTCAAATAATCACGAATAAAATCGCCTACCTTATAATGAGTATTTTTTTCAATAGGATGCCAGAATTTTTCATAAAATTTTTCCTGTGTCTCCGGTTTTTTATCCATCAAGATAAAGTTGCGAACTAGATCAGCCTCTTCCAATTTTTTTCCTGTGGAATTGAGACTTTCAAAGATAAGTTGGGGATTATCCTCACCACGTTTAAGCTTTATATCAACAATAGTAAGCTTTTTAATAGCTTCATATAATGCATCTACTGTTATGCCGTGTTCTTTTAACCCTTTTATATTTTCGACAAAGTATTCGTAATTAAGGGTGATGTTTGAATCTTTAATAAATTCATCCGTTTGATTTTGAAAAAGTTTTAGAAATGCTTTATTGTCGTCTTTAATAGGTTTTAATCGAATACGCTTATTTTTTTCAGAGTACTTGTTAAGCAAGTATTGCTCTTTGATTTGGTCTTTCAAACTAGGGTTTGATGTCTCAAGCTCTTCTGTTTCCAGCAGGTTGTGAATTGCTAAAAGCATAAGAGTAATTGTAGTAATACGTTGTTGACCATCAATAACAACATACTCCCTATCAACGGAATTATCGTTATGGATTGAAACAATTGATCCTATAAAGTAGCTTTTTTGGCTTTGCTTAATAATGCCAACCACATCATTAAAAAGTTGTTCGCATTGCTCACGTTTCCAATCATAGTTTCTTTGATAAACAGGAATGACAAAGCGTTTATCATGCCCCTCTAAATACCTCAGTAAAAATTCTTCGCCTGCCTTCATATTGTAAATTCCTCTATCAAATTTGTTTTAGTCTTTAAGCAATGCTTGCTTAATTCTTCTTGCTCTTCTTTTATAATTCTTTATACCAAGCGATAAAATCACTTTTGGTGGGTTCTAATAACATAGCTCTATATTGAGAGTTTGCGAACTTACTAACCCAATCTTCAGGGAAGTTTTTTTCTGAGAAGCCGCGTTGTTTTAAAAACGTTCTACATTTGTTTATAAAATCTCCATCTCTAAAATGTTCTATTTCTGCTTCTAAGCTGTGACGTGCACCGTCAGAAAAACACTGGAACTTAGATTTAACTTTGTTTTTAATTGCAGTGATATAACTCCAATCAGTTTGGCTTCCGTCTTGGTGGACGGCATGAAAACATTTTGTATTGTATTCACCACTATCTTTTACAATAAAGTATTGAACATTCTCTTCATTACTTGACTTTATTTCAAATTCTGGATGCCGTTTGTATAGTGCCATTATGTCTGAGTAATTCTTACGATCATTTGTAATTTTTGAAATTTCTGAATGAAGAAGATCTTTAAAAAATGCTATTGCATCCTTTTGTGTTGAAAATTCTTTCCCATTATCCAGTTGCACAGGATTTCCACGAGCCATTATGTTTCCTTTCTTAAGTTATTAATCAAAATACGCATCGTTTAATTTCCTCAATACATGCGAGGGGTAAATCTATTTTTTGATCTAATAGTTTTTTTAATTCTGCATTTAATTCTTTTTGTGTTTTATCGATAGCTCCTTGGATTTTTTTTGCTACTTCAATTGCTGTAATGCGAGAAAGACCTAATGAAATTAATTTGAGTTGAATAGGATCACTTGCACCTACTTCCAAGAATAAAGGTAGGTGAACAGGAACTTGTTCAATAAGTTCTGGTTTATCTCTTTGATGACAAACTTCCATAACTATATTGTTATAACAATTAATATATTTGACTAATTTAAAACGTACATTATTTTCAATATTCCCAAATAGATCTCTTATTCCTGAATTAGTTTTTATAACTGTTAGTTTTTCTGTTTTATTGCGCTTCTTTAAATAAGCTAAATGTTTATTGATCATTTGATTAAGAGGCATTCCTCTTATCCAATCAAGGGCAGGTATAGTAAAAACCCATGCATACTTTTTTAAAGCAATTTCATCCATAGTTGGAGAATCTAAGATTCCAATTATTCGAGTGATTATATTATAAAATTGATCAGTAGAGGCTAGGTTACGAGGTAATACCCATTCTTCTAATATGAGTTGCTCCAACAAAAAATCATATAGTGCTTGCTGTCTAACTGGAGAGACGCCAACATTCTTTTTAATAATGCCATGTGGCAACGTTATTTGTTTTTCCACTTCTTTCGTATTTAATACTAATTCATTGACAACTTGTTGCTCTATGTTTGGTATCCAAGACAATTCTTCGCTCATAGTTTGATTTGAATTTGCTATGTCATACACAAAACTAGCAGCTTCCTCAATACCCTTTTCTGTATCGCTGTGTGGATTAGTCAAATGTTCTATGAGTGATGCACGTTGATCTATAATTACAGCTTGGGTTGCTGGTATTATATCTGAAAGCCTTTGCTTATTAAGGTATTCATCTTCCCAATTATCTTGATTTTGGATTTGTTTTAATAAAAACACGTTACCTTCAAAATCTTTATAAAGACGTCCTGCTCGTCCTACAATATTCCAAAAAGCTGATTTTGAAATATTATCAGAGGCATTTGTATCAGGATTCTTTATTTTGGGGTCAAGAATGAATAGGTTTTGTGCAGGTAAGTTTACCCCTTGAGCTAATGTGCTTGTACATATGATGAAGTCTAAGCGCTCCTCACGAAATAACCTTTCCACTGTTTCTCTAACTAGAGATGGCATTTTGCCATAGTGAATTCCAATTCTGTATTTTAAAGACTCAGCTAATATGAAGTCAGGGTGAATTGTTGATTTTATATATTTTGATAGCTCCTCTATGTCTTCTTCAGAGGTTTCAGAATTTATTAACTTCATAAGCTCTTCGGCAACTTTATCTGCGGCAGCAGGTGCATCTACATAGATAATATTACGTTTATCTTTCCCTAGATGAAAAGCGCAATAAGCAAGGAAATAAGCCTTTGAGAGTTTTGCTCGTTTTTGGTCTAACTCAAATTTATCTGAAACAATTAATCGCTCGCCTTCGTTGTCGTGTAGATCTATTTCTACAATAGAGGTTTTCCTTTTGATGGGTTTAACTATCAATAGGTTCTGAGCAACTGGGCTTATCTCTGTTAAATAGTTTTCTGAGCTAAAATCAGCCCCTCTTGTGAGAAGATTACCGAATATTTCAGGGTTTGAAATAACAGGTGAACAGAAAATAAATTTTTTAATACGGTAAGAGTATTTAAGCCAGTTTAATGACTGATGAAGAAGAGTACCACGCGCTTTTTCAGATATTTGGTGAGCTTCATCAACAATGATGTAGTCAATATATGAAAGCTTTTTCTGATTTACATTGGCAAGAAAACTCAGTAGGCGTTCTTGTGTGAAAACATAAATGACTTTGTCAGGTAGATCATCCTCCAAATCACCAGATATAGATAGAACATCTACATCTTTAATTTCATTGTCACGTAGTAGCTTTCTTAATGTAAGACTAATTTCACTGATAAGTGCTCTAGTAGGCACAATATAGATAGCTCTAAATTCATTCGTTGATTTAGAGCTGGTATCTACAAGAAATTTTTGTAAAAGAAATGTTTTACCAGATGAGGTAGGAGAGGAAAAACTTAATAGATTATGTTCATTATATAGGCTCTTCCACAATTTGCGTTGAAAGTCCGTTAACTCAAGTACCGTCTCATCGCCATTTTCATGAGAGGTTTGCAATTTAATTGTATTTCCTTCATATCGAGCTAATGTTTCTAAAGCAAAACTATGAGGAAGTTCTTCTATAAACGTGTCTAAAAATGCCGTCAAATTATCATTTGCCAGTTGTTTTTTTATTGTTGGGAAGTTTCCTAAACGGCTCAAAATTAGAGCTGAAATATTAGAAAGATCACTAGGTTTGTCTATCCAAATTCTTTCAGAAATATAGGCAATTCTAAAAGCAGCTTCATGGAATTTATTAGAGTCGTGTTTTACCAGAGAAAACAAGGAGGCTGCACGAAATAAATTAGGGAAAGCTAATTCTATTTTAGTTTGATATGTAGGATCAAGGTTAAAACGAACATTCTCAACTCTTAGTAGTTTATAATGTTTTTGAAATTCGGGGTCATCCCAAAGCTGAATGGCAGATTGATGAATAATACTATCACTCATTTGTTTAATCCCGCCATTTTATAGAATTGCTCTTTTAGTGCATTTAAATCAGAAAATGGCAGAAGCATGTATAAAAATTTTATTTGGGTAAAACGCGGATTATTTTCATCAGATAAAATTTTTGCAAATTCACTAGTAGCCTTTGAAACGTGTTTAAGGTAACGCTTTTCTAATTCAGCTATTCTTTCTTTGGGCAACGTTATTGAAGGCAAGCCGTTATATAATGATTTGCGGTCATAACCAAGCAAGATGGCAATAGTTTTGGTTGTTTGGTTGCTTTCAGGCGTAAATTGTCCAAAATATTTTAGAATTTTTTCTTTGAGTTGATCGTCTAGGATTTCATGATCTATATTGGCTTCTATTAATTCCATTTCTTTCTTGATTTTAGGATCATCAAAAATTAACTCTTTGACTGATTCAATGGCCTCTTTAAGACCAGTTGAGCGATCTTTACGGAATTTTGATTCTCCAAGTATTAAAGTAAGAATATCATCCTCCCCAAGTGTTGCATGAAGTGCATCTGCACCATGTACATGCATTGCGTTACTCGTTTTTAACTTCATTTTACTTGCGATTTTGGGGGCATTTAAAAAAGCTTCTAAAATAACAAAAAGCGCTAATTCTCCTATTTCTCCAGCATTTTTCGCGTTTCCTTCAGCGTATTTAATAAATCGTTGTTTTCCTCTTTGGTCAATATTGGATGCCTCAATATTATTTCCTGCTATTGTGAATTTTTTATGTTCTTCAAGCTCTCTTGCGCTTAATGAGAACCTACGAATGCTGCCTGTTAGTAGGGCAATAAAATTTTCTATATTAGGTAATCCGTTTCCGCCAAGTGCAGGATAAAAAAATCGGTTTTCAATTTGAATTGAATCTTTATTTATAAATTGTAATTCATCTAAAACATCCAGCTCTATAAGAACGTTGGAGGTTATTTTTGAATAATCTTCTGTAATGATTCCCTGTAGTGGAGACATGATTTTTTTTACAACTCAAAGGCAGCCATGGTTTGTTGGACAGTTTTGCGGCAAAGTTAAGCTACAATTAGTTGATATTATGCCGTTGCTGCTTCAATATCAGGGGTATACCCCTGATATTGAAAATCATAATATACCTCATCCGGTGTTTGTCCATCAAAAGTCGAATGGGGTCGCGTTTCGTTATAAAACCTGATCCATTTACCAATATCATGTCGTGCCTGCAGACCATTATCAAAAGCGTTTAGATAAACGCATTGTCCATCCACTGGCCTTTCCCATCCATTGAGATTTTAATCTCGTTTTCTTTAAGAACATTTGTAAAATCAAAGCTCATAAACTGAGACCCTTGATCCGTATTGAATATCTCGGGTGTATAGCTCTAACGTATAATTAAACAGCAAAATATTTGCGGCATCCAATCCGCGTAGGGTTTGATAGTGATCTAAGGGACGAAACCCTTGGTGCACATTCAATCGGCATCCGATTGATCCATATTTTTTAAGAGCACGGGCAAGTTCTTGAATGATGATGCAATAGCCAAATGCTTGCGAGTAATCAAATGAAGATACATTTTAATGGTGCATAGTGGCTCAATGCCTGAAATGCACCAATAGCCAGAGGGTGCACGGGAGAGCGCAGCATCTCCCTGCAAAAAAAAAAGAAGAAGCGTGAACTACACGCACACCTTGCGTAAGTTATAAATCTACAAAAAAGGCTTTAACGTCATATAAAAACCATTCTGTATTACAGGCAGTAAACAGATTTTATGCACCATGCACTGAACATATATTGATACGCCGACTGTCTCAAC
>JAGLMC010000115.1 GCA_023140215.1 Alphaproteobacteria bacterium | reverse complement strand
ACTCTTGCTGATTTTATGAATAGTGAAGCCTATGAGAGAAAAGCATCCTACCACACCTCTGTTTGCATTCAAAAGCACGAATTTGGCTGGTAAGAAGCCTCTGGACAGCATTGCTTTGCCCAGCTAGTGTGTTCCATTATTTTTATCAATAAGAGCATGTAAGTTATGGCACAGTTAATTCAAGGCAAGACTGGTGAATGGGAAATAGTAATCGGTATGGAAATCCATGCTCAAGTTATTGCCAACTCCAAGCTTTTTTCAGGAGCAGCTACAAAATTTGGTGCTGAGCCTAATTCACAGGTAAGTCTTGTTGATGCGGCTATGCCCGGCATGCTTCCTGTTCTCAATGAATATGTTGTTGAACAAGCAGTGAAAACCGGACTTGGAATCAATTCCAAGATTAACAAAACATCTGTATTTGAACGCAAAAATTATTTCTATCCGGATCTGCCGCAAGGATATCAAATTTCTCAATTTGAACATCCTATTGTTGGAGAAGGAAATATAGAAATTGATTTACCTGACGGTAGCACAAGAAATATAGGAATTACACGCTTACACTTAGAACAAGATGCTGGAAAATCCGTTCATGATCAACACCCTACAAAATCCTATGTTGATCTAAATCGTTCCGGCTGCGCGCTTATGGAGATTGTATCTGAGCCGGATATTCGCAGTGCTGAAGAAGCCACAGCATATTTATCAAAGATACGTATGATTTTGCGATATCTTGGCACATGTGACGGAAATATGGATGAAGGCTCAATGAGAGCTGATGTAAATATTTCTGTACGCAAACCTAATGATGAACTTGGAATACGTTCAGAGATTAAGAACGTAAATTCACTTAAAGCCATACAACAAGCTATTGATTATGAAGTTCATCGCCAAATTGAACTTATTGAGGACGGTGGAAGCGTTGTTCAGGAAACTCGGCTTTGGGATTCTGTAAAAAATGAAACTCGATCTATGCGTTCAAAAGAAGAAGCTCATGATTATAGATACTTCCCTGACCCTGACTTACTACCTTTACATGTATCTCAAGACCTTATTGATAAGCTTAAAGCTTCATTACCAGAACTTCCTGACGAAAAAAAACACCGTTTTATTAATGTATTTGGTTTAAGTCCATATAATGCAGGAGTTTTAATTTCCGAGCAAAACAGAGCGCATTACTTCGAGAATGTTGTCAATGGTAATGATGCAAAACTTTCTGCAAACTGGATTATTAATGAACTTCTAGGAGCTCTCAATAAAGACGGTAATAAATCAATCACAAAATCCCCCGTTTCTGCAAAACAACTAAGCGCATTAATTAAACTGATTTCTGATGATACAATATCTGGTAAGATCGCAAAAGATGTCTTCGCAGAGATGTATAAAACAGGGAAAAATCCCGATGAAATTATTGAAGAAAAAGAATTAAAACAAGTCACTGATACTAGCGCAATTGAAGCGCTCATTGATGAAGTAATTGCAGACAATCCGGATAATGTAGCAAAATACCACAACGGAAAAGATAAGCTCTTTGGTTTTTTTATCGGACAGGTTATGAAAAAATCACAAGGCAAAGCTAATCCTGCGGTAGTTAATGAGCTACTAAAGAAAAAACTCTAAAAAAAGACGCTAAAATGCCAAGCTTAAAAAAAGGAAAACATACACGATTAAATGTAATGCAAACATCTGGTCACAGAATTTATGTCGGACTTGGATGGGATCCAAATGCTCACATTAATTTTATGCAAAAATCACTAGCTTTTCTTGGTATAAAAAAGACAAATCATAACCTAGACCTCTCCTGCCAAATCTATGATTCTGATAAAAATCTTATTGATGCCGTTACGGTAAATAAAGGTGAGGGCAAAGATAAAACAGGCTTTATATACCATAGTGGAGATAATAAAACTGGCTTTGATTATGGCGATGATGAAGAGATATCTGCTGAACTTCTCAGACTTCCAGATTATATTCAACATCTTGTATTTATTGCCTTTATTAGTAGTGGTCATAGTTTTTGTGAAGTTGCCAAAGCAGAAATTCACATAGCTGATGGATATAGTAATCATGATTTCTTACGTGCATCCTTCGCCCGTGATGTTGCAAAAGACAGTTCTTTTTATTTATTTGCACATATTTATAGAAAAAATAATGGATGGATGCTTCATAATATTGACGAATTTTTCGATGCAAAAATAGCGCACAAAAATGAAAATCTTATAAAAGAGTACCTTATAACAAAATAACATCATTAGATGATTGATCTGGTTTCATACTTCTGATAACTGATAACTTGTTAATTGCGCTAGGAGACGTGGCCGAGTGGCTGAAGGCG
>JAGLMC010000114.1 GCA_023140215.1 Alphaproteobacteria bacterium | reverse complement strand
CCACCAAGAGATTGAGCAAGTGCAAATATGTTTAATGTTTTTACAAAAAGCTTTGTTTGTTCATAAGTACCTTTAATTTCAAAGCTTAACATTGATCCAAAGCCGTTTTGTTGTTTTTTGGCAATTTTATGTCCTGTATGGCTTTTTAATCCGGGATAGTGGACTTTCTCAATATTTGCGTGGTTTTCCAAAAAGTCTGCAATTTTTTGAGCATTATCTTCAGCTCGATGTATGCGTATCTCTAATGTTCTCATGCCTCGTAAGATCATGTAGGAATCAAAAGGAGCGCCAATAGTGCCAAGTGAATTATTCCATAAATCAAGCTCATCAAGTAGTTCTTGCGTATTAACAATAACCGCCCCTCCGATAATATCACTATGCCCGTTTAGGAATTTTGTAGAGGAATGAAATACAATATCTGCGCCAAGAGTAAGTGGATTTTGCAATATTGGTGATAAAAAGGTGTTATCTACTACAACCAGTGCATTATGCGCTTTAGCGCGATTTACGATAGATTTAATATCCGCAATGCGTAGAACAGGGTTGCTTGGCGTTTCAATTAAAACCATACGCGGAGGTTCTGTAAATGCTTCATTCAGCGCTGTTTCACTATATTGGTCAACAAGTTTGAGTTTGAAATGTCCCTTCTTAGCTAAGGCGCGTAAGAGCCACATTGTGCGGCCATAACAATCATAAGGCGCAAGTAGTAGATCATTTGGGTTGAGTAAATGTAAAATCAGAGTTATTGCAGCCATGCCTGAGGAGGTTATACATCCTCCTATGCCGCCTTCAATATCGGAAATAGCATCCGATAGTATATCACGGGTTGGATTGCAGATTCGTGAATAGCCATACTTACCGGCAGGTTCTCCAATTCCATTTCTCTGGAAGGTGGAGGATAGGTATATAGGCGGAATAATAGATTGAAATGGTGTGTCTATGCCTATACCGGCTCGTACTATTCTGGTTTGTTTGTGTGGTGCTTTTGTCATGTGTATTATGTAAGGGGTATTTTAATTGCGCGTCAATAAATCTTTTATGTAGCGACTTGCATTTATTTTCTGGGAAGCGGGGACATATTAGATTGTGTGTTCCCTTGTTATAATATGATGGAAACAAGCAAAAACCGCTGTCCTGGTAGGGAACAGCGGCTTTAAATATGGTAGTGAGCTAACTAGAAGGTAGAGGTGGGACTTGGGATGCCCGAATCTCTTAATCTATTATTATATTATGAATTTCAAATGTGACTAAAAAAAGGAGACAATATGTATTTTTAAAGGTTTTGTCTAAGCCTTTGATTTTATTCTATAAAGCCTGAATTTTCATTTGGTTTTAGAATTTTCATAGCCAGTTTTTCTGAATCTATAATTATAAGCTGGAAGTTTGGTTTTTCCGGACGGTAGCGAACTTCAAAAACATTTTCAAAATTGGATATTTCAAGGTCAAGCCGTGTAAGACGGCGAATAGCATCCTTGTTTTGTTTATTTTCTTTTGAGTGTCGTTTAATAATATTCAGCATAATTTTTACGTTGTTTATGCCAATCAGAAAGGCAAGCTGAATTCCTTCCAGAAATGCTGCTGCTGCCGTTATGCATTGTGAAAAATTAAGAGAATTGTCAGAAAATGAATTAGCTGAGAAATTAAAGGTAGTTGTGCGATTTGCTCCACGGAGAATAATTCCACACCGCCCTTGTTTTTCTTCAAGATTTATAGCAAGAGCGACATTACCGTCATATTCAATTTTAACTATTTTACCTGTTTTTTTAAAAGCATCTTCGGCTAAAGGTATTGAATCCTCGTATTCTCCATTATCGGATGCCGCAAATTTTTCAATAACATCAAGAAAAGGGTGATGCTCTCCGGATTTAAATATAATCTTGCCATTATGATAAATACAAATCCAGCGTTCATGGTTGTAAGCATATTCGTAATCGTTAACAATAATATTCCATTCTGATTCCCAGTCAAAAGCAGAGGCACGTTTTAAAATAGCTCCGCCTTGATTAAAAGATTTTACAAGCCTAGCGGCCATACGTACACAAGAATGCATGTTTTGGGTACGTATAATAAAGGTTTCCAGAGTGTGTGTTTTATTATTTTTTAATGTAATCACCATGCGGTTACTTAAGGCAATTACAGTTTTATTTTTGTTTTTTGTAGCAGTATTGGGGTCATGAAGTACAAATTTTTCACGAAGCAATGATGTATCGAGGGTTTTCATTGTGTATTATGATCGTTGTTTTTAACTAATATCCACTCTATCATA
>JAGLMC010000113.1 GCA_023140215.1 Alphaproteobacteria bacterium | reverse complement strand
CCTAAAGCCACAGCAGCTCCAAACAATCCAAGACCGGCCAGCAATGGAGCAACAGCAACCCCCCATATCTCCAATATAACCGCACCGCCAATAAAGATTGTTAAAACTTTTAAAACCTTAAATACCCATGCCATCATAGTACGGGAGAGTATTTTCTCCATCTTGCCTGACATCTTGGAAAAAGGCTCAAGCGTTCTATAAAAAATCCAAAAAATCGTAAAGGCTATAAAAGAACGAATGAGTAGAGAAAACACATGCTCAAGCGTACCTTGAGGATGCAAATACTGCACAGCAAAAAATATTCCAAAAATAACAGGAACAAAACGAATAGGAGGAATCAGAGCATCAATAACTCTATCATCCATATTATTTGCCGTTTTTGCAGACCATTTATGTAATTTTTTTAATATATATTTGCTGAAAAGCCCCCTGATTAAGAGAAATAAACCAAATATTAAAATTGCCACAATAATTGATCCAATATCCACGCCCATGTAGCCATGCTCCCACACGTTGAGAACCTCACTCCAAAGAACACCCATACTTTCATTTATAGCGATTGCTTTTATATCTGACATTTTCTATCCAATTACGTTGAACTGAAACAAAAAAATATAGAATAAAAATCAAGAGTCAATCCAAATTCTAACGCTACACATTTATAATGGATAAATTTATTACTTTAGTTTCATATCATTAACATAAATATTTAAACATTTATTCCATCCCCTTATTTTTTCACACTCTTTCTAAAACAAATGCTTGACGCACATTTCTAAAACAAATGCTTGACGCACATTTCTAAAACAAATGCTTGACGCACATGGGTTTTTCCTACTATAGTCCGCGCAACTTATATGGAGGGGCTGTTTTGCAGTCCTTTTGGGCACTATTGAAATCTGTTTAAATTATTGCAGAAAGTAGAGAGTGTGCAACATCCAAAAAGAAATGGATGCTCTGCATTAGTCTTTTGTGAAAATTGTTTAACATGAAAATGTTAACTTTAGTTCACATTCCACGCTAATTGCACGCATCCTTAACATTGAGATTTGAAAGATAAGGGCTAGAGATTATGCCAACTATTCAGCAATTGGTTCGTAAACCACGTCGCAGAGTTATTAAAGCCAAGAAGAATCGAGCATTGAAAAGCAATCCTCAACGCCGTGGTGTTTGTACTCGCGTATATACAACAACACCCAAAAAACCGAACTCCGCCTTAAGAAAAGTTGCAAAAGTACGTTTGACAACCGGACATGAAGTTATTTGCTATATCCCGGGTGAAGGACACAATTTACAAGAACACTCGGTCGTTCTTGTTCGCGGTGGTCGTGTTAAGGATTTACCCGGTGTGCGTTATACAATTATTCGTGGGACTTTAGATACACAAGGCGTTGGAGATAGAAAACAATCACGCTCTCGTTATGGTACTAAGAAACCTAAATAACGAAAAGTTAAAGTAAGAATTTGCTGAAAAAAGAAAGAGATTTAAAATGAGCAGAAGACATAGAGCAGAGAAACGCGAAATTCTTCCGGATCCAAAATTCGGAGATATTGTACTGTCTAAATTTATTAATAATGTTATGTACGGTGGTAAAAAAACAGCCGCTGAGCATATTGTATATGGTGCTATTGATATTCTTGAAAAAAAGGGTGCAAACGAAAATAAAAAAGATGAGTCTGATGAAAGTTCATCAGAAGACGGGGATGCAATTTCTTATAAAAGTCAAGGTCTGCGCCTTTTTCACAATGCTCTAAAAAATGTGCGCCCTAAACTTGAAGTTCGTTCACGTCGGGTTGGTGGTGCAACATATCAAGTTCCTGTCGAGGTTCGTCCAGATCGCGCTGTTGCTTTAGCAATGCGCTGGTTAATCGAGGCTGCTCGTAAACGCTCTGAAAATACAATGGTTGATCGCATGGCTAATGAGCTTTTTGATGCTGCTAATGAGCGTGGTAATGCTATGAAGAAAAAAGATGATACTCACAAAATGGCTGATGCTAACAAAGCATTTGCTCATTACCGCTGGTAAGAATTTTAAGATTATAGAATATAGAATGAAGTAGGAAATAAAAATGGCACGCGAACATCCGATTGAAAAATATCGAAATTTTGGAATTATGGCACATATTGATGCTGGTAAAACCACTGTTACTGAGCGAATTTTATTTTACTCCGGCAAGTCTCATAAAATTGGTGAAGTGCATGACGGCGCAGCAACAATGGACTGGATGGAACAAGAACAAGAACGTGGTATTACAATTACATCAGCTGCAACTACAACATTTTGGGATTCACCAAAAGACGGGCAATTTGATGGTGATCGCTTTCGTTTAAATATTATTGATACACCGGGTCACGTGGATTTCACTATTGAAGTTGAAAGATCTTTGCGCGTTCTTGATGGCGCAATTGCTGTATTTGATGCAAATGCAGGAGTTGAACCACAAACCGAAACTGTATGGCGTCAGGCTGATAAGTACAGTGTGCCACGCATGTGCTTCGTAAATAAAATGGATAAAATTGGAGCAGATTTCTACAATACAGTTGACATGATTATTGATCGTCTTGGCGCAATTCCATGCATAGTTCAGCTTCCTATTGGTGCTGAAAATGAATTTCAGGGCAATGTTGATCTCGTTAAAATGAAAGCAGTTATCTGGGATGGTGAAGCACTTGGTGCATCATTTTCCTATGAAGATATCCCGGCTGATTTAGCAGATAAAGCTGCTGAATATCGTGAAAAACTTATTGATCTGGTTGTTGATCAAGATGATGCAGCAATGGAAGCTTATCTTGAAGGAACAGAGCCGGATGAAAAAACTCTTCTGGCTTGTATACGTAAAGGTACAATTGCCGGTAGTTTCGTTCCGGTTTTATGTGGCTCAGCATTTAAAAACAAAGGTATCCAGCCTATGCTCGATGCTGTCGTTGAATTTCTGCCAAGCCCTGTTGATGTTGGAGCGATGTCTGGTAAAAAGATTGACTCAGATGAAGAAGAAACACGCGAACCAAATGATAAGGCTCCATTTTCTGCTCTAGCATTTAAAATTATGAATGACCCTTTTGTTGGATCATTAACATTCGCACGTTTATATTCCGGCACTGTTGAAGCCGGTTCTTATGTTTATAACTCAGTCAAGGATAAGCGTGAGCGCGTTGGCCGTATGCTATTGATGCATTCAAATAACCGTGAAGAAATTCAGGCCGCGCATGCCGGTGATATTATTGCATTCGTAGGTATGAAGGACACAACAACTGGAGATACCCTTTGTGAAAAAGATCGTCCAATTGTGCTGGAACGTATGGAATTTCCCGAACCTGTGATTGAAATTGCTATTGAGCCAAAAACAAAAGCCGATCAAGAAAAAATGTCTACAGCGTTGCAACGCCTTGCAGCAGAAGATCCTTCTTTCCGCGTATCTGTCGATCATGAATCCGGCCAGACAATCATGAAAGGAATGGGTGAACTTCACCTTGATATTCTTGTTGATCGCATGAAGCGTGAATTTAAAGTAGAAGCCAATATTGGTGCTCCACAAGTAGCATATCGTGAAACAATTACAAAATCTTGCGAGATTTCTTACACTCATAAAAAACAAACCGGTGGTTCTGGTCAGTTCGCTAAAATTGACTTGGTTTTTGAACCAACAGAACCCGGTGAAGGTTTCATATTTGAAAGTAAAGTCGTTGGCGGTAATGTACCGAGAGAATACATTCCCGGCGTAGAAAAAGGTCTAAAACAAGCAAAAGAAACGGGAATCGTTGCGGGTTTCCCTGTTTTAGATTTTAAAGTAACTTTAGTAGATGGTGCATATCATGATGTTGATTCCAGCGTAATGGCATTTGAAATTGCTGCAAAATCTGCCTTCAAAGAAGGTATGCAAAAAGCTGGGCCTCAACTTCTTGAGCCTATGATGAGTGTTGAGGTTGTAACACCTGAAGAATATATGGGTGATATTATTGGTGATTTGAATTCACGTAGAGGTCAAGTTGCTTCAATGGAAGATCGTGGAAATGCTAAAGTTATTACAGCTATGGTTCCACTTGCAAATATGTTCGGATATATCAATAATCTGCGTTCACAATCACAAGGTAGAGCAAACTACACAATGCAGTTTGATCATTATGAACCTGTACCGACAACTGTCGCACAGGAAGTTAAAGAAAGCCTTGGAATTTAATTTAAAGTTTTTAGTTTTTGTAAAAAAGGAGAGTTACGTCAATGTCTAAAG
>JAGLMC010000112.1 GCA_023140215.1 Alphaproteobacteria bacterium | reverse complement strand
AAATCGACAGGAACAGATAAAGAAATCGTTTCATACCCATTCGTGGACTTGGGACTCTTCAAAAAATCTTTCCAGTAACGCCCAAGCGGTGTTTGTATATGATTAAAATAAAGTGTTTTTGCATTCGGTAAAGGTCTGACATATAAGTCCATATCACAGCTTTTACAATCCCATGACAGGCCAAACTCAACGTTTTGTGCATGTATGACATCGCTTCTGGATGGTGCTGTAGTGGTCACAGGTCTTTCATAGATTGGGGAGTATTTGATCTGCGGGGGCTTAAGAACAATCATTTCCAATTTATCTGTATCATCTATTGTAAAATTATGTGCTGTAGCCGAAGTGTTGGTTTTGATACGGTGAAAGAGTGTCGGTAAATCACCTGTAAAAGTAACAAACTTACCTCCTTGTTTTTCTATAAAGAGTCTCCAGAATCGCTTTACAAAAAAACCATGTTGTTCATTTTGTTTCCAGTCTTCTCCAATATAAGCAAAGTGAACGTACATGTTTTTCAGCAAGTTTGCATTATCAATACCGAAAGGTGTTTTTGACGTGGAGTTAAACAAGTGACCATCACTCGGTATCGCTCCGAAATTCATGGAAAAAGCAGGGGTTTTCGAGTCATGATAAATTGGATTTCCCAAAACAATAACGTTAACTTGTTCGTTAAAAATGTAGTTTTCACCAAGAAAACGCATAAATTGAGGAATTCTGATAGAACCATTTCTTTTTCCATCAGGTAAGGTTGATTTATTTGCAAAATTTTGCAGAGTTTTTATTGCTTTGCCGTTGATACGAAATTTTGTTTTAACATGCTTATAAGAAGTTTTATCCGGTACGTTAAAGCTTGTTATCAGTTTCAGATTATAAGCATCATAGACTCTGGCATTATCACCCGGCTCTAAAGTTTCAATTAAAAAACGGCTTATATCTTTGACTTGTTCCTTCGCTTGTTGCGCTAACATATACGGACTTAGACCTACAATATAATCACGCGCTTGCACTGCTTGTGATATAGTGAAAGATAAAGTCATCGTAACTAAAAATAATAATATGTGTTTCATTTTTTTTCTCCATTTTAGTTTGTGAAAGATAGAAAAATTTAATTTTTGAATTGCTCATATTTTTTCATAAACGCTACAAGTTTTGTATTAATGTAAGCGTTCTTTTCAGAATCTAATTCTTTCAAACGAGCATGTTTAGCGTTACGATCATTTCGCAAGGCTTCATGCGTTTTCAGATGTTCTTGAAGCGTTTTTTTGATCTCTAGATATTCAAGATTTTCGCTATAATAATCTGGTGAATAACGAGCATGGATGCTATCAGCCATGATAAAAAGTGTCGCTCCGATAAGCATTTCTGCTGCCATAGTCACCCAGACGAAAAGAGCGCCGTTGAATCCGCTTTCTTTGCCAATATTGTCAAAATCTATAGCACTGCTAACACCGTGGAAATTCATAGCGAAAAGTACCGTCCACGCAAAAAGTGTAAGACCGGATAAAATGTAAATTCCCAGCACATAAAATCTGCGTGTGTGACCGTTATGTAGGAGATTGGCGATGAATTTGAGTGTTATACCACCAGCTAGCGGTAATGTGCTTAACATTATTGCGAGAAAAGGTGTATCTAAAAATGCGGGGATTCCACTGGACATCAAATTTGAAAAAGCATTTGTCGCACTCATAAGAAGTACAATGCTGCCAAATATATAAGCAAGAGTGATGGTTGCTTGATGTTTTATCTGCCATTTAGAAAACGGCACAGTATGTTTGCTATTTTCTTCTATACCGTCTCTATGTGCAATAGATGTGACAACATAGCGTGGTGTATGATGTCTTTTTTCTTCCAGCTTTTTACGGGTATCATTGGAGGTTTGGTAACGTTCTTCCTGTTCTTCGATTTCCAGTTCTAAAGTTTTGATTTCTCCACCGTGCTTTACGTCATAAACCAGTCCAGCCTGTTCTTCGATAAGTTTTAAAGCTATTGTCTGATCTGGCTGACTTAAGAGTGCTGATCCGATGTCAGCATTTAGATATTCGGTCTTTTCTAGATTTTTATCCTTGTCAGTTTTTGGCACAATCACTAGAGTGTTTAATGTTTTTTGTTTCATGATTTTTCCTCCGTAAAAGAAGATTGCTTCCTCAACTAAATTATAATCCATTGTTATTAAAGGATAAAAGCGGATTAAAAAACGGATTTAAGGAGATTTAAACGGATTTAAGAGAATTTAAATATAAATAATTATCAACACAAACTAGAATGTAAAATTATAAGTTTGGTGTATTTGACAAAGAAGAATTAATCTCAACACCATTCTCAGAAAATACAGCTTTGAAAATTTTACCACTTTGCCAATCCCGTTCAATTTCAGCAGGATTGCCATGTCTGTGCAACTTATCATTAAAAAACCACATTTCAAGAATCATAATTCCAGTTTCTTCATGTCTTTCAATATATGCAGGATCATCATTGCGATGCAATTTTCCGTCTATTTGCCAGCTTTCGAGAGTAACAATTCCGGTATCTTGATCTCTCATGATTAAAGAAGGAGCACCTATCCTGTGTTCCTTGCCATGTTTAATCCATTCTTCTTTGGTTACAAGACCAGTTGAAGAAAGTATTTCAAGCACCGCCGAACCATTATTACGATGAGCAATGCCGTATTCAAACCATTCTTCTTTTTTAATGATTGCGTTGTTAAAAACTCGTGCAGGAGCGTTTTTACGATGCAGTTGACCATTATAATACCATTCTTCCTGAAAGGGTTTTTCGCCTTTTTTATATCTTAAAATAACGGCAGGCTCTTCTTCACGGTGAATAACACCGTCTTTTCTACTCCATGTCTCTCTAATGCATTCGCCATAATATTTGTCTTTAATTTGTTCAATTTTGACATTGTATTCTTCAGTATCGTTATTCATTAAATTTTACCAATAGTTATTTAGCATAACTAAACACTATATGAAAAAAGGCTAGAATACAAATTTCTCCTTAACTATAATAATTTACATTTAATTTTCTTGAAAAAAATTGATACAAAGAAAGTAAGAATTAAAAAGATTTATTTCTTTTGTAACTCTCTTTAATCTCTTGCTCACAAAGGAATTGCAGAGATATAAGAAATAAAAATGTATAAACATAACTTTGTATGCTTGATACATTACAAGTCAAGGGATAGTCCGCAAGTTAGTATTGTACACAATAGTTGGTGATATTTATGTCTAAACGAAATCAGGGATACAAAGATGATGCAGATCATATCTTTGTTAAGGATGTTAAGCATAGAAAACGACTTTGCACAAAACTTATCAAGCTTGTAAGACAGGTTCGCAATGATAAAAAAATAAAAAGTAATGCCAAACTTTTTGATGAGATTATTCCAATCGAATCTGAATTGGGAATAGATACAGAAAGTCAGATAGATGCAAGAGTTAATATTGATAGAGAAACAACTCCGAAAAAATTAAGAATCTTAAAAGGACAATATATAAATAATGCATTAAGTGATACTGCAAAAGGTAACGTAAGAATATACATTCCAATGTTTCTTGCGTTCCTCTGGAAATATGATGAGAAAACCGCTTGGGATTATTACCAAAAAGTAGACGAGAGCCTTAAACAAAGACCATACGATCATGGTATAGAAAAAAGTCCTTATCTTAGTGGATATGAAGAAACAGAACAGGAAGAAACACAGGACAGCTCAACCACCCGTGATTGGCTTAGTCCCTATAAATCCATCATTCCCTTTACTGGACGTGAAAAAGAAATAGAAAGCTTAAACCGGTTTGCCAATGATGAGAGTGCCTTCAAGCTGTGGGCAATTACCGGCCATTCCGGTGCGGGTAAAACCCGTTTGGCTGTAGAATGGTTGCGTACATCCGATACCATCGCAAGCTGGGATAAAATTATATTGGAAACTCATAATTCTAATCATATGAATCCTGAATATTGGAGCAAATGGATACCTGATAAATCTACAGTGCTTGTTATTGACTATATGTTCAATTTTTCAAAAATAATATTGGAAATTGTCAACTGTTGCCATGCTTCTTCTCCGAAGGGTGGTTTGCCCCACAATGTTCGCCTTTTAATCCTTAATCATATTCTTCCTGAAAATTATAAAGACTGGATTAACGATCCTGAAACAGGTTTTCAAGGTATGAGCGGTTCACGGTTTGACCAGCTAAGATTCATATTTTTTGAGAAAAATCCATTGAATCTGAGCAAAACCGATTCGAAAGATCAGAACGAGATAATACACAATATCATAACAAAGCTTGCAGGATCAAAAGTGCAGTCTAGAGCTGTTGAAAATGCAAAGAAACACTTGCGCTCCATGAAAGAAGCGTGGCATCCGCTTTTTGCAGCGTTGGTAGGACATGCGCTAAAGGAAAATCAGGACTACCGCCAATGGAGCAGAATGGATTTAATACATCATTATCTGACAGGTGATGAACGCGCTTTGTGGCAAAAAGAAGGGGAAGAAGGACAATGGGCGGCTTGTTGGATTGCCGTTGCAACGGCAAGGCATGGGATTTCTTTTGATTTATTGAGAGAATATTTGCCTGAAAACATATCTCGTAAATCGGTCAAAAATCTCTGCAATCGTATTGTTTCTGCATATGGTGTTAAAGAATTGCCTGCCTTCCAGCCTCCAATTTTAGGTGAAAATTTCTTTTTGCTGTTTCTTGAAAATCTGCCGGATTTTGAAAACAGGTATATAGCAAAAGAATTCCATGAAATGCTTTCAACCGGTGATCCCGAATTACAAATTAGCAGTGCACTGGCTTTTGTTGATTTTATAGACAAGCTTGTGCGCAATCTGTGCATTGAAAAACCGAAAGATAATCAGGAAAAAGAGAAAATAGACGGTTTTTGGCAAGTGCTTTTGGATTTTTTACAACCAAAAAACTTTCCTAAGGATTCACATATGCAATGGGCGGTGTCGGTTGCATTGACAGGAATATTTGCGACAAAAAAAGAAAAGTATTCTAAAGAAAAAATTGAAAACATTTTAAGGCAAGTAGATTTTGATGCAATATGTGCTGTTAAAGAACGTGATTTACTGGAAAAATCGTTAATTGCTGCCATGACATACTTTGAATACTCTCAAAAATACTCGAATAAAATAGCTGAAAAATTACTATGGTTTGTTCAGGACTTTTACATGATGGAACAAGATATTGATGGTGATACAGCATTGATATTGACTTGCTACAATTCTCACAAAGATATGGTGCAATATCTTATTGAAGAAAGAAAAGCTAAAGTTGACGAAACCAACAACATATGGGGAAGAACAGCATTAATGATCGCCATTGAAAACGGTCACGAAGATATGGTGCGACGTTTTGTTAAGAATTGTAATGCCGAAGTTGATAAAGTTAACAATGACGGAATAACAGCATTGATGTTAGCCAGTGAACATGGTCATAAAACCGTGGTGCAAACCCTTATAGAAGAAGGCTGTGCTAAAATTGACAAGACTAACAGGATGGGAATGACAGCATTAATGTGGGCAAGCATGGCGGGTTATAAAGATGTAGTGCAAATTCTTATCGAAAAAGGTATGGCTGAAGTTAATAGAGTTGACAATGACGGAAAAACAGCGTTGATGCACGCCAGTGAAAATTGTCACAAAGATGTGGTGCTGTTCCTTATCAAAGAATATAATGCTGAAGTTAATAAAACAGATGATAATGGAAATACGGCATTAAGCCTTGCAAAGAAAAATGGGCATGTAGAGATTGAAAAAATCTTGATTGAATGCGGTGCAACCAGCTAATTGTAAAAAACTTTTATTT
>JAGLMC010000111.1 GCA_023140215.1 Alphaproteobacteria bacterium | reverse complement strand
AATGTTGCTGATGTTACCATCATTCCTTGCACATGCGGTGCTATGGATGCAGCAAAAGGTTTCATTGGGTTAATGTGGTGTCGGTAAAGACCTACATCAACAGCGCGGCCATCAATGCGTTTGATTTCCATCCAGTCAATAAAGTTATTTTGTTTGTTTTTATCCGGTTTATTTTTTTCATGAGAGAGTGGTGTTTTTAATGTATCGAGCATTTCACACCAAGCTTGTAGGGTCATTATTGCTCGTTTTTCCAGAGCGGAAGCTACAGCATCTAGTCTTTTTCGTGTATCGCTATCTAGGTATCCGTCATCTTCGTTTAGTTTTTTGCGCAATATTCTTGCAAGTGTTTGCATTGGTTTTTGGATATTTTCTAGTGCGCTTTTAAGGAGGATTGCTTTTTCCAGTACATCTGACTCAACAGGGTGTGTTTGAGTTTCCAGTGAGTATGAGCCGTTTCTTCCATTGTCTCTGGCGTAGACTTGTTTATAAATCAGCTCTAGAAATGCTTCGCATATTCCTTTTGGTGCGCTGTCTTTTAATCGTCGTGTCCAGCCGTCAGCGCTTAGAATTGTTGCATGGTGTAGGATATCTTGAAGTGCTTTTTCTGCGTTTATGTCTCCGGATGCTAAATCTTCTGCCCGACGTTTAAGGCCTCGTGCGCGGGTTTGTCGGCCTCCTTCTGCACCGAGTATCCAACGTCTCAGATCGTTGGCTTCACGCGCTGTTAAATGCGCAGCAAATGCGCTGTCTGCCGCATCAAATAAATGATGCCCTTCATCAAATATATAGCGCGTTGGCATGTCTTCGCCGGGCGTTGAGAGAGCTGCGCTTATCATTACTAATGCATGATTTGCAACGACTATTTGCGCGTGTTTAGCTTTTCTGATTGAGCGTTCGATAAAGCATTTATGGTAGTGATCGCATGCTGAATAAATGCATTCTCCGCGTTTGTCAGCAAGTCCGAGTGTGTTGTGGTATCCTAGAATATTAGACAACCACCCCGGAAAATCTGCTCCGCTTAAATCTCCATCTTTGCTGGCTGCTGCCCAGCGAGCCATGATTCCGGCTGTTGTGGCTTGTTTTTGATCTCGCGCTAGTGTTGAGCTTGCTATTATTTCTTCTAGATTGAGAAGGCAGAGATAATTTTCTCGACCTTTGCGTATGGCTGTATGGATATTTTTCAGTTCTTGGTTTGGGTAGAGCTTGTTTAATTCCGCATCAATTTGCCGTTGTAGATTCTTGGTGTAGGTTGAAATCCAGACTGTTCCTTGGTTTTTTTCTGTCCAGATGGATGCGGGAGCTAGGTAGCCAATGGTTTTTCCTACGCCTGTTCCTGCTTCCGCTAATAGAACATGTGGTTGAGATTCATCTTTTATCGGTTCAAAGATTGTTGCAACTTTTTGTGCATATTCTATTTGTTCTTGGCGTTTTTCTGCATTAGCATTTAGCAGTTTTTGCAGTCGTTTATTTACTTCATCTTTGCTTACGCCGTAGTGTGATGGTGGTGGTTGTGGTGCGTTTTCCGCCCATTCCGGTAGGTGTTTCCAGATATTTATACCGCTTCTTGCATTGATTGGTGCTGTTTTATCATAATGCTTTCCAAGGGCTGTGTTAATAAAAGGAGTCCACGGCCATCCTTTTCCTTGTAATCCCATTATTTGTGCAATTTCTAGCGGATCGGCTTTTTCTTTTAAAGGGTCGTTTTGTATGTCTTTGAGTAGTGCCTTGGTAATGTCAAGCAAAGTTAAGGGTATATCTTCAAAGCTTTCTGGAGAATCAAGCCCTAGCGTAACGGCCAGTCCGTGCGGTGTAGGAACGCAAAATTTAGCCGGATGAACAAAGGCAAATAGTTCCAGAATATCAAATGCGTAAAACTCATTTTGTCCCAATCTTTGCATCGTGTATGGAGCATGACAAACTAGAGCCGGTTTCTTATGGATGAGCATTCCGGCTTGTTCATGAGATAAGGTTCTTAGTTCACCATCTGTGTTTATAATCGAGGCTTCACAAGCATTTACTGCTATGGCCATAATATTTGGTAGTGTAATTGCTTTTGTGTTTTGAGGGGATGATTTAGCTCTCATGCTCTAAGTCCATAGCATGATTTTTTATATCTGTGGAGTTATGTTTTTATTTTTATGCGTGCCCGTAAAACTGCATCCATGCATCTACATAATTTAGACTGTTAAATGTATGCTTTAAATGCATTTTTAGAGAAGCGTTGCGTAGTGCCATTTTGTAATTTGGGGCAATGCCTGTGCTTCCATCATCCATCTTGACGATGTTCATTGGTTCACATTTTGGTATGTCTACAACATCATTTTTTGTTACGTGATCGTGTCCAAGGGATAAAGATCGGCTTTTGTGAAACCCCGGATAATCTTTAGTTATATTTATAGCATTAACTTTGCCCAGATCATGTTCTTGATTATCTAGTCCTATCCAAATCAGATGTTTTCCGTCTTTCTTTCTACAGAATTTACTTTGTCCTATATATTTTATTGCGCTGATGCTTAATTCTTTGTTCAGGTTTGTAAATTCTTGTGGCGATAGTTCTTTTTCGCCTATGCAAAATAGCTCAAAGTTCTCAAGATTTGAAAGAACTTTTTCAGAATTACTTTTTATAATATTAAAATTGAACATATGTTGATTTACCTAAACAAGCAGCATGCATATAAAAACACTATCTCTTTATATTTTATGAAAATACTATTAAAATTTATTTAAAATTTTATATAAATTGTATTTTGTTTGCTAATGCATTGATACCGCTGGTGTTTTTACTAATGTTCTGTTTTTTAACTTGTCGTTAATTTGTCATTAAGTGCGTCACGGATAAGCTTTTTTGTATCATCAACTCCGTATAGTTCTATAAAAGAGCCAAAGCGAGGGCCTTGATCTTGTCCTAAAAGCACTTGATATATTGCTTGAAACCATTCTCGCAGTTCTGATTTGTCGTAGCCATTTGCTTTGCCCGCGCTAAAAACTTCAGTCATGTATTCTTCTGCGGACAGGTTTGAATCAATTTTTTCCAGCCTTGTATATAAATCTTCAAGGGCTGTACGTTCTCGTTCATCGGGTTTTCGGTATTGCTTTGTTGGTAGAACAAAATCTTCGTAATATTTTATTGCATAGCCAACCAGCCTATCAAGAAATGGTGCGTTTTGCGGGTTTGCATCTGGTTTGTATCGTAGGATAAAGCTCCATAATTTTTCTTTATCATGTGCATTTGCTGCGCTGGCCAGATTTAGCAGCAGTGCAAAAGAAACAGGTGTGTGTTGGCTGTTTGGAATGCGTCCACTGTGAATGTACCATGCAGGGTTTTCCAGTTTTTTCTCAATAGTTTGTTCAGGCATTTTATTAATGAATGTTATATATTCATCTACAGCTTTTGGAATAATGTCGAAATAAAGTTTTTTTCCGGATGTTGGGCGTTGGAACATATAATAGGACAGGCTTTCATGTGGGGCGTATTTTAGCCATTCTTCCATTGTTAGCCCGTTTCCTTTGGATTTGGAAATCTTTTGATTGTCTTCATCAAGGAAGAGTTTATAGCGAAAGCCTGCGGGTTTGCGTCCGCCTAAAACCTGAACAATATCTCCTGCTATATTTGCTGCGCTAATAAGGTCTTCTCCAGCCATTTCGTAATCTACATCCAGTGCATACCAGCGTAGAGCCCAATCAGCTCTCCATTGTGCTTTAACTTTTCCTCCAGTGATTTCTTGCTCAACTTTTTTACCGTCTTCATCTTTAAATATAATTGTTCCGGCGTCCGGATTTGTTTCTAAAATTGGTACTTGCAGGACTTTTCCGGTTGTTGGTGAAATCGGCATAAACGGTGAATATGTTTTGGCTCGTTCTTCTCCTAAAATGGGGGTGACGGCATTGACTATTGCATCATAATTTTGAAGCATTGCCAGTAATGTTTTGTCAAAGCGTCCTGATTTATATGCTTCGGTTGAGGACATGAATTCATAATCAAAACCAAATCCGTCAAGAAATTCACGCATACGGGCATTATTATGATCTCCGAAACTCTTATGTGTTCCGAATGGATCCGGTACAGCGGTTAGCGGTTGATCGAGATATTCTTTCAGCATGTCCTGATTAGGGACATTAGTAGGTACTTTTCTAAGGCCATCCATATCATCTGCGAAGCTTAGAAGTTTGGTAGGAATGTTTGGGCATAGAGCTTTAAAGGCATGCATAACCATTGTTGTACGTGCGACTTCTCCGAATGTTCCAATATGTGGAAGTCCTGAAGCTCCATAGCCTGTTTGGAATAGAACATAACCTTTATCTGTGGCTTTGATTTCACCACGGTTTAATGCGCGGAGTCTTTTTATAATGGTTTTAGCTTCTTCAAAAGGCCATGCACGGCACTTTTGAGCTATTTCCAGATCTATTTTCATTTTATATCCTTTGTCAAGGAGCTATGAATAGCAGAGAAGGCTGAATCGTTCCAATGCTTTTTCGTGTTCATGTTTTTGATGTTTTTATGCTCGAAAATTTTATTTGTTTTATATTATACAATAACCACAGCGTGTTTATTTAATTACAATTGACTTTTTCATAGTGCATATAACATACTTTAATTTCACGTTTGAAAGAGAATAAATGGTAACTATTGAACAATGTCGTGCTGCTAGAGGGTTTTTAGGTTGGACACAACAAGATTTGGCAGAGTCTTGCGGTTTGTCTAAGACAGCTATCAATAATTTTGAAAAAGGCCATTCTGATATTAAAAATGAATCTCTTAAAGCAATTAGAATGTCATTTGAAAGTGCGGAGGTTGAGTTTATAGGGCAAGAAGGTGTACGAAAACGCGCTGAATATATAGAAACACTCAAAGGATCAAATGCATTTATAGGCTTGTTTGATGATATTTGTAACACACTTCGCGATAGTGCGGAGGATGTTTTGATTAGCAATATTGATGAGAGTATTATAGATCAGGAATCTTCAGATAAATTTATAAAACATCTTGAGCGTGTGGAAAGTTATAATATAAAAACTAAAATTTTATGTACAAAAGAAATAGCAAATAAGCTTTCGTATTATGAGTGCTGCCATCAGATACATGAAATATCATCAATTAGCGGAATTACAACATTTATCTACGGAGAGAAAGTTGCATTCAAATTCTGGAAACATTCAATGATTATAATTGTTAATAGCCTTGATGCAAGTAATGCAGAGCGTAAAAGATTTGAATATTTATGGGCAAGTTCAGAAAAGGTTTCATTATTAAATGATAGAGAAATACAAAATAAAACGGCTAGTAGTTCATAATTTTTAATAATATTCCTTGACAATTATTGTAAAGCATGATAGGAATATATACTTATGTATGGGACAATTGTATCTTAAACGCTTTTTAATACAAGTCCTCAAACGCCGGACATGCTTCGGGCTTACGCCCGCCGTGCCGTTGCACGGTACAATTTCGAATAGAATCTATGCGATTCTTATTCAAAATCACTATAGTTCATATCAATGTTAATATTACAGTTTTGAGATTATTTAGGACGAATATTAAAAATCGCGGGTGCTGTGCGCTTTTTTAGAGCAAGGTAGTCCATAGGTTGTGTCGTATCAATGAATATTGTTTTACGTACTTTTGTATTTAATTCTTCAATTTCATGCATATTGTAATATAAAATTCCTGAATGTGAAGATGTCGTTTTTATGATTTTTACTCGTAGTAATCTAAGAAGCATTGTTTCTTCCATTGATGTAATTATATGATAAGCACTACTGAGCGTTCGTCCGTTGCCGGAGTCTTTTACGCTTTTGAGTAAGCCATTGCGGAGTTTTTTCCAAAATTTGGGGTTTCCAAAACGTTTATCTTCATAGCTTAATAATAAGGCTTGCAGCACTACGGTCATATTGGCCATATGATTCATTATATGTGTTCTATAGGCGATTTGTGCTTTTTTAATTTCTTCCGGATTTTGTTCATTTTGTATTTTATAGGCAATATCGAGTAATGTTTTGTTAGCAATATCTCCTATAGGATCGTAGCGTTTTGAGAGTGTATATTGCGTGCGGTAATTTCCATAGTTAAAATTTATAGTATTATTTATTAAATCATGTGTAAGTTGATTATAGTGTTTTTCTGCGAGGAAATTCGTACCATGCATATTGTGTTTTGATATGAAGCTTTTATCTTGCTGCGCATCTTGTGCAGTGCAGGGTATGGCAAGAAATATAATAGTGCTTAATAGTAAACACAAAATTAGCGTAAAAAGAGGATGTTCGCACTTATGTTTTTTTTTATTCATTTAATTTATTTGTTATCCAAAGACAGCTACTTTTAGA
>JAGLMC010000110.1 GCA_023140215.1 Alphaproteobacteria bacterium | reverse complement strand
CCATGATAAGGAGTTTTAAAATCCTTATCATACAGACTATATAAGCTAATTAAAGCTTATCCTGATCTTAGATTTTGGAATGCTTGATCTCTTTCAAATAAATAAAGTAATGTTTTGAGTGCTTGTCCTCGTGAGGTTTTAAGTTCCGGATCACGTTTTATAATTAATTTGGTGTCATCATATGCGGCGGTTAGTAAATCGCTATGTGCTGAAAGATCAGCTAACTTAAATTCAGCCATACCGCTTTGACGAACACCTAGAATATCACCGCTACCACGTAGGGATAAATCTTTTTCTGCAATTAAAAATCCATCTTCTGTTTCGCGTATTATAGATAGGCGCGCTTTGGCTGTTTCTCCCAAAGGCGTTGCATAAAGGAGAAAACAATATGATTTATCTGCTCCGCGTCCTACACGTCCTCGTAATTGATGAAGTTGGGAAAGGCCAAAATGTTCAGCATGTTCAATTACCATGATGGTGGCTTCCGGTATATTAACACCAACCTCGATAACTGTTGTAGCGACTAGAATATCAAGATCACCATTGGAGAATTTTTCCATTACTTCATCTTTTTCTAGCGGTTTCATTCGACCATGAATAATTCCAATGCGGCTTTTTTCATCTTTTTTGTCAAAGAAGTGCTTTAGAATATCGTAGCGTTCTTCTACGGATGATAAATTGAGTTTTTCTGATTCTTCGACTAATGGGCAAACCCAGTAAATACGTGCATTTTTGGTAATCTGTCGTTTGAGTCCCTCAATCATATTTTCGATTTTGCTTGAAGGAATAAGCCGTGTATCAATTGGTTTTAGTCCGGGTGGTTTTTTATCAATTTTGCTAACTTCCATATCACCGTAAGCTGTTAAGGTTAGTGTGCGGGGAATAGGTGTAGCCGTCATTACCAGTACATCCGTTCCATGTCCTTTAGAAGAAAGCTGAAGGCGTTGTTGTACTCCAAATCGGTGTTGCTCATCAATTACGGCGATTCCAAGATCGTTAAATTTAACGCTTTTCTGAAAGATAGCATGTGTGCCTATTATAAATTGAGCCGTGCCGTTGCGTATTTGTTGTAGTAAGAGTTCTCGTGTTTTTCCTTTTTCACGTCCGGTCAATATAACAAAGCGAATACCGGCTGCTTCTAGCCACGGCTTTAAACTTTTTGCATGTTGTCTGGCAAGTATTTCAGTCGGTGCCATGATAGCGGCTTGAGCTCCGTTTTCAATTACGCTTGTCATAGCCAGACATGCGACTACGGTTTTTCCGCTGCCTACGTCACCTTGCAAGAGACGTAACATGCGTGAGTCTTTACTCATATCGTTATCTATTTCTGAAAGAGCGTGTTTTTGTGCATCTGTTAACTTAAAGGGTAGGGCATTAATAATTTTTTCTCGTAATTCCCCATGTGTATTAAATGCTCTTCCATTAATTTTGCGCTGTTGATGTCGTACGAGCGCAAGGGTAAGCTGGTTTGAAAGTAGTTCATCATAAGCAAGACGAGCGCGAACCGGATGATTTGGATCAAGTGCTTGTTCATCAGAGGGGTTGTGTAGCATTTTTACTGCTTTATCCCAGTCCGGCCATTTATTGCGAGTTTTATAAGTAGGCTCTATCCATTCTGGAAGTTTGTTAATAAAGCCAAGTCCGTTCTGTAGTGCTTTACGCACTGTCCTGTTTGTTATTCCTTGAGTTAGCGGATAGATTGGTTCTACAGTTTCGATTGTAGTGCGTTCTTCCAGTGTTCCGATTGCATCAGGGTGTACCATTTGTGGTTTACCCTGATAGTATTCTATGCGGCCACTTATAATAACATCTGTTTTTGTCGGGAGTTGTTTTTCAATCCAGCCTTTATTTGCGTGAAAAAAGGCAAGTGTAATTGTTCCTGTATTATCAGAGCATTGTACGCGGTATGGAAGCCCCTTGCGCGCATTTGGAATATGTTTATCAACCGTAACTTGCATAGTTACGATGCGGCCATCCGGTGCTTCAGATATTTTTGGAGAGAAACGCCTGTCTATAAAATCTACTGGTTTATGCCAGAGCAAATCCAGCACTTTAGGACCGTTTATCAGGTGTTCCAGTAATTTCCCATTTCGTGATCCCACACCTGAAAGTGTAGTTATGGAACGAAAAAGAGGATCAAGTTCAAAAGGTCGAGACATTTTTATCAATCATGTGTATGAATATTATTATGACTGTAGAAACCATTGAAAATAAACGCAAGCGCATGATTTTCCGTTCATGTTATCGTGGGACAAAAGAGATGGATTTGGTTATGGGTTCATTTGCCGATCAAAATATCTCTGGTTTTTCAGAGGATGAGCTAGAGCAGTATGAGTCTGTCTTACAAGAGAATGACATTGATCTTTATAATTGGATTTCCGGTAAAGAAGATCCTCCATCTAATGTTATTTCTGATGTTTTTAAAAAATTGATGGCACATAAATTCTTATGAGTGTAGAAAATGCGTCTATGAAAGAACGTATTCAAACACAAATTCCTGTTATTTACGGTGCTCCGGAAGGACATGATTCGCGGATATTGGCACAGTATGCGCGTTTGCTTATGCCAAAAGATCGTATTCTTATACATATTGCACTGGATGATGTACGGGCACATGCGTTAGCTGGATTTCTCAAGTTTTTTGCTCCTGATGTAAAGGTAATTATATTTCCAGCGTGGGATTGTTTGCCTTATGACCGTGTTTCACCTCATCAGGATATTGTCGCGCAGCGCGTAAGTACATTGGCAAAATTATTATCTTGGGAGAAGGAAGCGGAACGCTATCCACGTATTGTTTTGACAACTGTTAATGCTGCTATTCAACGTGTAATGCCAAGGCGCGTTTTGGAAGGTTCTAGCTTATTGACAAAATCAGGAGGGAATCTTGATATCAATCATCTCCAGCGGTATCTGGCGGACAATGGTTATGTTCGTACGGAAACAGTACGCGAGGCTGGAGAGTTTTCTATTCGTAGTGGGATTATTGATATATTTCCTGCCGGTTATAGACTACCGGTACGGCTTGATTTGTCTGGTGATAAGATTGAAAAAATCCGTGAGTTCGATCCGCTTAGTCAGAGATCAAAAGATAAAATAAAATATTTTAATCTCCAACCGGTAACAGAATTTTTTCTTGATGAAAGCTCTATTGCGCATTTTCGTTCCGGATACCGTGAGGCTTTTGGTGTAGTTCGTGATGATGATCCTCTCTATAAGGCTATATCTGAGGGTCGGCGTTATAATGGTATGGATCATTGGCAGCCTCTTTTTTATGATTGTATGGATACGTTGTTTGATTATGTGCTGGATAGAGCTGTAATTTTTGATAATCATGTTAGTGAGGCTCATAACGAGCGCATGGTGCAAATCAGGGATTTTTATCAGGCTAGAAAAAGTCTGGAAGAGGCTGCTATTCATAATGATAGAAAGTCTGGAGAAGTTAGTCTTTCAGGTTCTATTTATCATCCTTTACTTGTTTCACAGCTTTATATGGAAGAAAGTGAGTGGAATAAATACATAGAGGGTGCAAAAGCTTTTTCACCATTTTCTAATCCTGATAATGATAATAATAATATTGATGATGCCGGTGGAGAAAAGGGAAGAGATTTTTCCGATATTCGTGCATTGTCCGATGGTGATGTGTTTTTTGAACTTAAGAAATATATTGCCGGATTTAATCAAAAAATCATTATTGCTGCTTATAGTGAAGGTTCAAAAGAGCGCTTAAAAGGACTTTTAGAAAGCGCGACAATATTCCTGAATGAAATTGAGTTAGTTGTTCTTGCGTTGGAATGCGGTTTTGTATCGCCTGATCTTGTAGTTATTACTGAGCAAGATATTTTGGGAGATAGACTGGCTCGTAAATCTACCAAACGCCGTAAGGCTGATAATTTTCTTACTGAAATATCAAGTCTGAATGAGGGCGATCTTGTCGTTCATGTCGATCATGGGATTGGGAAATTTATTTCATTGGAAACAGTTGTTGCCGGAAAGCTTCTTCATGATTGTTTGAAAATTGAATATGCGGGAGGAGATCGTTTATTTGTTCCGGTAGAAAACATTGATGTTTTAACACGGTTTGGTTCGGATTCCAGTATGTCGCAACTGGATAAGCTTGGTGGGGCAGGGTGGCAAGCTCGTAAAGCCAAGGTCAAAAAAGATTTAATGGTGATGGCAGATCATTTGTTGAAAATTGCTGCTGCCCGCAAACTTCGCAAAGCACAAAAGTTTGATGTTAGTGAGGGGATATATAACGAATTTGTTGCACGCTTTCCGTATCAGGAAACTGAAGATCAACAACGCGCTATTGATGATGTATTGGTTGATTTGTCTGCTGAATATCCAATGGATCGTTTGATTTGCGGTGATGTTGGATTTGGAAAAACAGAAGTAGCTTTGCGCGCTGCTTATGTTGTAGCGATGGAAGGAGTGCAGATTGCTATTGTTGTTCCAACTACATTACTTGCTCGCCAGCATTATCAGAATTTTATAGCACGATTTTCCGGAACAGGACTGCGTGTAGAGCAGCTCTCACGTATGGTCAGTGCATCTGATGCGGATAAAGTGCGTAAAGGTTTGAGTGATGGCAGTGTTAATATTGTTATTGGTACGCATGCATTGTTCAGTAAGGATATCCGTTTTAACAATCTCGGTTTGTTGGTTGTGGATGAGGAACAACGCTTTGGAGTAAAACAAAAAGAGCGGTTGAAAGAGCTTAAAACAAATGTGCATATTTTAACTTTGAGCGCGACTCCTATTCCCCGCACGTTGCAAATGTCTTTGACCGGTGTGAAGGAAATGAGCTTGATTACTACACCGCCTATTGATCGTTTGGCTATTCGTACATTTGTTTTGCCGTTTGATTCTATGGTTATTCGTGAAGCACTTCTGAGAGAGCATTATCGAGGAGGTCAGAGCTTTTATGTTTGTCCTCGTATCAAGGATATGAAAGAGCTTGAGGATATGCTGAAAGAAACAGTGCCTGAGGTTAAGGTTATTTCTGCTCATGGGCAGATGCCTTCCAGTGAGTTGGAAGATCGTATGACTGCATTTTATGATGGTCAATATGATGTTTTGCTAGCTACAAATATTATTGAGAGCGGGATTGATATCCCAACTGCTAATACTATGATTATTCATCGCGCTGATATGTTTGGTTTATCGCAGCTTTACCAAATTCGCGGGCGTATCGGTCGATCTAAAGTTAGAGCTTATGCGTATCTAACCTATCCGCCGCATCAAAAGTTAAATGATTATGCGATGAAACGACTCGATGTTATAGAAACGCTTGATACTCTTGGTTCAGGTTTTCAGCTTGCTTCTCATGATATGGATATTCGTGGCGCAGGAAATTTACTTGGCGATCAGCAATCCGGTCATGTTAAGGAGGTTGGTGTCGAGCTTTATCAGCAAATGCTGGAAGAGGCTGTGGCTATGGCGCGTGAAGGTGTGGATATGAGTAATATGTCTGAAGAACAATGGTCTCCACAAATTAATATAGGAACATCCGTTCTTATTCCTGAAACTTATGTAGAGGATCTTGGCGTTCGTATGAGCCTTTACCGTAGATTATCTGATTTAATTGATTCTGATGATATAGAATCTTTTGGGGCTGAAATGATTGATAGATTTGGGTCGTTGCCGGTAGAAGTTGAAAATCTTCTTGATATTGTTGCTATTAAACAGCTTTGCAAAAAAGCAGGTATAGGAAGTGTTGAGGCTGGACATAAGGGCGCTGTGATTGCTTTTCATAAGAATACTCCGCCTAATGTTTCTGGAATTATGAAGTGGATACATGAAAAAGCCGGTGTTATAAAAATTCGTCAGGATCAGAAAATTGTTGCTGTTTGTCATTGGGATACGCCGGTTAAGCGTGTTAAGGGAGTTCGGAGTTTAGTAAAGGAATTGGTAAATATTGCTTAAAAATTTGGTCTTTAGTATTAATTATGCGATGCTTTGGTGATAAAGAGAATTTTAAAGGAGTTTATATTTATTATGTCTCTTGAATATGCAGAAAAGCGCATTAGAGATGCTTTAAGATTGACGAGTGGTAATAAGGCTCGCGCCAGACAGCAGGTTATTGTTTGGTCTTTTGAAGATCATAAGCTGATGCAAGAGCTTACAAAGCATCATCTTACAGGTATTGTTGCATATCATATGGAGCGAGTTGTTTCAGGACGTAGTAAAAAGGTAAAAAATCCCCCACCTGATATTCCGGAAAAATCTAAAGAAACTGATACTGATGATGAATTTGGCATAGAACTTTTAAAAGCCGTTGCAAATTCAAGCTCTGCTGTTTTTGGGTTGGAAGGTTCTTCATCATTGCGAGATCGCGGACAGGCTTCTCAAAGACATATCAATTCTATTCGTAAGATGGCGCGTGAAATAAAACAGAAAAAAAGTGAATAATTTTTTAAAGCGATATGGTTACGATGTTGTTAAAACGCTTGTCGAGGATGGTTCTTCTAGGCGTTTTTACCGTGTTCAAAAAGCTACTCATAGCGCTATTTGTATGGATTGTTCCTCTGGAGAAGTTCCGGGACATAGACTTGATGATTTTGTGCGTATTGGATCGTGGCTTAATAGTATTGGTTTGAAAACGCCTGAAATTTATGAGCTTGATGACGTTGGCGGTTTTGCTTTGTTAGAAGATTTTGGTGATATTTCTTTTAAGAAAGCTATTGAGCAGGGTGTGTGCAAAAATAATTTGTATAGGCTTGCTAATGATGTTTTGGAACATTTTAATGTTCAAGACTGCCCTTTAAAGCTTCCGAATTATTATGACACTCATGTTTATAAAGCGCATAGGCGTGTGATTGATTGGTATGTACCGGCTGTTCGTAAAGAGCGTAATCCTGATGGTTTGATTGATGGTTATTTGAAAGCTTGGCAAGAGATAGAAAAAAATTTACCACAATGCAAGCAAGGATTTCTTCATATTGATTTTCATGTTGAAAATTTGATGTGGCTACCGGAAGAGAAGGGATTATGTCAGTGTGGTATTCTCGATTTTCAAGGTGCTATGATTGGCGCATGTTCTTATGATCTTGGGAATTTACTTGAGGATATGCGCGTTGATGTATCTGAGGATATTTGTGCGGAATTGCTTTCCGGTAAGAGTGAAGATTATTTGCTCTGGTATCGCGTACTTACTACACAGTTTCATTGTCGTTTAATTGGACAAATTATCCGCTGGGCAGTGCGTGATGGTAAGTCTGGATATTTGCAATATTTACCAAGAGTTAGCATGTATCTTCAAAATGCTTTGAAAGAACCTGTTTTAGAACCTTTAAAATGCTTTTTTTTAAAAGAAAGTATTGATTTTAAAGCTTTAACAGATTTGAATATAAATCAAATAGCGGAATATATTCACTGTGACGCTGTTTAACATAAAATTTTATTGAGAAAATATTGAGGGAATTATGTCATTTATTGCTAATCGTTTAAGTCGTGTTAAGCCATCTCCTACAATGGCTATTACCAACAAAGCTAAAAAGCTTAAAGCTGCCGGTCATGATATTATTAGCCTTAGTGCCGGTGAGCCTGATTTTGATACACCTGATTTTGTAAAGGATGCGGCGATTGAAGCTATTAAAGCGGGGGATACAAAATATACTGCTGTTGATGGTACGCCTGAGTTGAAAGATGCGATTATTTCAAAATTCAAGCGTGAAAATAATCTTGATTATGTGCGGGATCAAATTATTGTTGGCACAGGTGGAAAGCAGGTTCTTTACAATGCATTGATGGCGTCTGTAACTCCCGGTGATGAAGTGATTATTCCTGCGCCGTATTGGGTATCTTATCTTGATATGACACTGCTTGCTGAAGGCACTCCTGTTATTGTTGATTGTCAGAAGGAAAATAATTTTAAATTACAGCCTGATGATCTGGAAGCTGCGATCACTCCAAAAACAAAATGGCTTATTTTGAATTCTCCGTCTAATCCAACCGGTGCTGCTTATACATGGGATGAGATGAAGGTGTTAACAGATGTGCTTATGAAGTATCCGCATGTTCATATAATGAGTGATGATATGTATGAACATATTATTTATAATGATTTTAAATTTTGTACTCCCGTAGAAGTCGAGCCGGGTCTATATGATCGGACATTAACGTGTAATGGAGTGTCTAAATCTTATTCTATGACCGGATGGCGCATTGGTTATGCTGGTGGGTCTGTTGATTTGATTAAGGCAATGTCTAAGGTGCAGTCTCAGAGTACATCTAATCCAAGCTCTATTTCTCAGGCTGCTTCTGTTGCTGCTTTGAATGGAGATCAGTCTTTT
>JAGLMC010000011.1 GCA_023140215.1 Alphaproteobacteria bacterium | reverse complement strand
TTTACCAATGGATGTTTTGATATTTTACATTTTGGTCATGTTTCTTATTTGAATAAAGCACGTGAAAAATGTGATCGCTTGATTGTTGGATTAAACAATGATGTATCAGTAAAAATTCTAAAAGGTGAAGATCGGCCAATTTATGATGAACATGCGCGTGCATCTGTGCTTGGCTCATTATCATCTGTTGATATTGTTGTACCGTTCGGAGCAGAAAAACTGGATGATGATAATACTGCCATTGATCTTTTAAATGCATTAAAGCCTGATATTTATTTTAAAGGAGGAGATTATTGTCTGAGTCAAATTCCTGAAGCGCCTACTGTGCAGGCATATGGTGGTGAGGTGTCTGTAATGCCTGATTATGAAGGGTACTCTACGACAGTCTCTCTTAAGAAAATGAAAAATGAAACAGCTTGAATCATTACTGTACCTATCTTTAAAGAGTTGCTAAACTTCATAGCAATAAAATATCAGCTTAATATCAAAACAGGTATAATTATGCGCACATATCTTTCTTTATTTCTTACTGCTGCTTTAACTTTGGGGCTTATCGGTTGCCGAACTGTGTTTGATCCAACTTTTATGCCTACCGGCTATATGTATCATGATGATGAGTATAAAGCGCCTCCCGGGTCAGAGGCAGATGATATAGGATATGTCTATAGCGATTCTGCAAATGCTGAATCTTTGCAAATATGGCGGAATATTATTAATGATCTGGTTGAGCAACTAGCTACTCAAATAGGTGAAGAGGGGCAAAGAATTTATATTGAACCTCTTTATTTACAAAATGCATTTAATTCCAGCTACGATCATGTTCTGCGTGAAGAGTTAAGAAATCGCGGTTATGTGTTAGCTTCAAATACTAGAAATGCGCTTTATCTTACTTATGAAGCACATCTTCCTAAAGATTCCGAGGAAAAAGAATCTCCTGATTACAATGGAGATATAGATAATGATCCTGTATATAAGAAACTGAAAAATAATGATGAATTTGTTCTTATTCTGACGGTTACAAAAAAAGGAGTCTTATCAGCTAAAGTTGCCGGTATTTATAAAGTACCGTTGTTTGGATTTAAAGAAGATGATGGCGTGCATATAAAGCTATATGAACCAATTGCAGGTGGAGTACGAAAATGATTATCTCAGTTCGTAATATGCTTTTAGTATTAATATACAGCTCAGTTCTTATGTTTTCCGGTTGTAGTAAAGCATTCTTGGATACTTCTTCTTTTGGCGTTTTTCAAAAGACTGAGGTAAATTTAACTAATAGAAGCTATATTGCCGCAGATTATCTTGTAGGACAGGCCAATACATTTATCGGTGAGAATGATTTGGTTAAAGCAACAACGCTTGCTGATGGAGATGAGGCTAACACTTATTCAAAAATTGGCCGTATTATTTCTGAGCAAGTGGGAGTTCGTTTATCACAGCTCGGTTATCGTATGGATTTAAGCGAGGTCTCGAATGATAGAGCTATCAATTATTTAAAACCTGCCATACATGCAAATGAAAAACCTGCTTTTGTTTTATCTGGAACATGTCTGCGCCGTCGTCTTGAAATGGATGTAAGTCTGAGAATTGTTGATACTAGGTCACATAGGATTATAGCTGTATTTGATTATAGTTTGCCTATGAATCGTGAAATTGCAGAACTTTCCGAGCCTGAGACACGGATATTTAAAGTCACAGATTAGTTTGTACCGTGCGACTGCACGGCGGGCTTATGCCCGAAGCATGTCCGGCGTTTGAGGACTTGTATTAAAAATGTTTTATTTTTAATACAAATTATTGTGAATATCACCGTGCCAATATCACATGATAGAAATGAAATTCATCGGTTAATCCATTTGCGCTATTAGTGTCACGTGAACATATTACGCAGGCTTGAAGTGCTGTGTAAGCATCGCTAGCTTCTTGATCTTGTTTGAAAGTCGTTTTATCTACTGTGTTAATTGTTGCGCTGTAATATTGTTGTCCGGCATCAAAACGCCCAACAGCTCCAATATTCAAGCAACTTCCGGGATCAGCTCCGGCTGCTGGATTTGCTCCTGTATCTTTTGGTGAAGTTGTTTGATTATTAAGTTCGTTAATTTTTTCACAAAATTGTTGTGTTACATGAGGTAAAACAGCAATAAGCTCAGCGCGGTTAGATCCTACACCGGGTAAATGTGTACCAGCGTAAAATTCCCATAAACTTCCATCATTAATATCTTCAGGAGGTTCTCGATAAGCTGCGCCGCCACCATCACGATGAAAGACTTGATCTGTCGGATCACCATCAGCAGATAAATCACCATAATCAGCATGAGCATCAGGGTGTGCAAAGCGTATATCAGATTCACTGAATCCGTTGCTCATAATAAACAAAATCGCACGCTCTAATTCTGAGGCATATCGTTGAACTTCCGATGCCTTGATGGCAAGCGTTTCTCTATCAATATTGGAAGTTTCCGAATTGCTGGAGGACATAATTGCAGCCGATAAAGCTCCAACTAGAATAATAGCAATAAAGATAATAAATAGCATATTTCCATGTTCGGAAGATCTGCGTGCGCTTTTTAATGAAGATATAGAATAAAGCATGGTGATGTATTTTCTTGTTATTAAGTGGCTTAAACTAATTATTAGGAGCAACGGGAAGGCATTCTGTTAAATGGCTACAAACAGCAAAGGCTTCTTGTTTTGTATAACCATTTAAACGACCACGAAATAACCAGCCGTTTTGTGTTTTAAGAGGCGCAATTACAGGATTTGCATGGGCATATTTTGTTGGTAATTTATCAAGAGTTTGTTGTATGGCACGATCTGTAGCTGCACGGCTTTTATAAGCGCCAACTTGTATAGCCCACGGAAAAGAAGAGCTATCGCGCCGAGAAAGCGTTAAGCTTTTTCCTTTAGTTGAGTTTTTTCCTTTATGAGCGGCAATAGCCATCAATCCGGTTTCAAAACGTTGGGAAATTTCAGGATCATAATCTCCCTCTCCTATAATCTTTCCAAATATACCACTTTCCAAAGCCGGATTTATAAATGCCCATTTTTGTGTATTTGAATTTTTGCTACTACCACTTGCCGGTGTGATTTTACTTAAAGAATTAAGAGCAAGAAAAAGCCCCGGTTTGTGCGACGGTAAAGGAATTTTTGCGTTGGCCATGCGAACTTTATTAAGTTTTGCAAAGCCACGATCAAGAAGAACAGCCATGTGCGCATTACGTGATTTGGATGTACGTCCGCCAAATACAACTCCAATAACTCGATGGTTATTACGAACAGCAGATGCAACAAGGTTAAACCCTGATGCTTGTACATATCCTGTTTTCATACCATCCATTCCTTTGTAGCTGTTCATTAAATGGTTATGATTACGATACGTTTTTCCGTTATAGGTGAAATTCTTTTTAGAAAAATAGCGATAATATTTAGGATATTTATTTATGACAGTTCTTGCCATTTTTGCCATATCACGAGCGGTACTAACTTGATATGGATTGTGAAGGCCGGAAGCATTTTTGAATGTTGTTCGAGTCATTCCAAAGTCATTGGCTCGTTTTGTCATCATACGTGCAAAATTAGTTTCGCTTCCACCTAAATGTTCAGCCAATGCTACAGCAATATCATTAGCTGATTTTGTAATTAAAATGTAAATCGCATCTTTTACACGAATGCTAGAGCCTACAGGTAGATCCAGTTTACTGGGAACCATGCTTGCTGCATGACGTGAAATTTTTATGCGATCCGAGAGTTTTATTCGTCCTTGTTCAATAGCATCAAAAGTCATCAAAAGTGTCATAACCTTGGTAAGTGATGCCGGATACAATTTTTTATTTGCGTATCGCTGATGTAAAATCAACCCCGTATCCGCATCCATGATAATAGATGCATATTTGTAGTTTTTCTTGGCATGTACGGTTTCAGGTATCATTGCGCAT
>JAGLMC010000109.1 GCA_023140215.1 Alphaproteobacteria bacterium | reverse complement strand
TTTCTTTAAACGGCATACTTATCCGTGTTTTAAGATATTGCAGACAAGTTTTTTTATATGGCTTAATAGAATAAATACAAAGAAGTTAAGTAAAATAAGATATCCAGATATTTTTGTTCTTGATGTAATAAATTTGGAAGAGTTTTCTTTAGACATAAAAATAAGTTTTACTCAAAAAACTGCCGAAGAAAATCTTAAATATGATGAAATAATTAAGCTTGATCCGGGATTGAATAAGCATGCAATTGACTATAATAAAATTGTCCTGGCGATAGGAGATGTTCATGACTGTTTAATCGAAATAACTATTGTCAATGATCAGGAGGCTGTCTTAAAGTTTACTGCTTTAGATTTTGTTAAGATAAATGATAGGAAGCTTAAAGCCGATAGTTGCCATGAGGTTAAAAACACTGATAAGAGCAAGCCGAAGGTAAAATGCCTTGTTTTCGATTTAGATAATACATTGTGGGATGGTACGCTAATTACTGATGGACTCTCAGGGATCAATCTAAAAAGCATAGTAATAGATACAATCCGCAAATTAGATAAACTGGGAATTTTATTTAGCATAGCTAGTAAGAATAATTTTGAAGATGCGCAGAAAGTTCTTTCAGAAATCAAAATGCATGAGTATTTCCTTTGTCCTCAAATTCATTGGGGGATCAAGAGTGAAAGTATTAAGCGAATTGCAAAAAGACTGAATATTGGGATTGATACTATTGCTTTTATAGATGATTCTCCTTTTGAACTGGCTGAAGTAAGCTCTGCATTGCCTGAAGTGCGTTGTTATCAAGCAAAGGAGATAGATAAGTTGCCTGAGTATGATGAGTTTAATGTGCCGATGACCAAAGAAGCAGAAAATAGGAGAAGCTATTACAGGACGCAGCAGAACTTTGAAGAAAACGAAAAGGAGTGGAAAGAAGAGAGATTAGACTTTCTAAAAAACTGCCAGATGGTTCTTGCTATAAGTAAGCCTGGCGGTGCACAGATAGAGAGATGTTACGAATTACTTCAGAGAACTAACCAATTGAATTTATCGGCAAGGCGCTATAGCAGAAAAGAGTTTACAAACATTGTTTCTGATAATTCAGTTGAATGTTTTGTGTTGCAGTTTAAAGATAAATTTGGTGAATATGGAATTGTCGGAGTCGCGGTGGTGCAGTTAGATGATGCTCAGCCGAAACTAATAGAGCTGGCTATATCCTGCCGCGTAGCACGAAGGAAAGTGGAGCAATCTTTTGTCTGTTGGTTAGCACAAAGGTATGCCGGAAGAGGTTCATCAAATTTTATAATACATTTGCGTACAACTAATAGAAACGATTTGCTGATGCATGCATTTGAGGAATTAAATTGCAGGAGGAAAGATACTTCGGGAACTTTCATAGAGTGGATGATACCATTAGACAAGCAATTGCCTAAACAAGACGTTATCAGTGTGATAGAGAAGTAATTTTATGATTTAGAAATAATGCATGTTTTGATTGCTTCTTATAAATAGGAGAGTGTTTTTTATGAAAATAACATTTATATACCCTGATGTAATTGGCAGTGCTAATTATGGTGGAATATTTAATATCGGAATAGGTTTACTTTCAAGTGTGCTCAAAAAAGAGGGATTTGAAACCTCTTTGATGCATATTACTCAGCCTGTTACACAAGATAAATTTACTCTATATCTCAAAGGGGAGAAAGCGGATTTGTATGCTTTCTCAACTACAACGTCTATGTTTAATTTTGTCAAGGAGTGGGCAGGCTGGATAAAAGATTTTGATAAAAAGATCCCGGTTCTTGTGGGTGGAGTACATGCGATTTTAAGTCCTGATGAGGTATTAGCGGTTGCGGCGGTAGATTATATTTGTATTGGAGAGGGAGAAGATGCTATAAAGGAGCTTTGCCATGTTTTGGCACAAGGCAAAGATACATTATCTATCGAAAGTATTTGGAGCAAAAGTAACGGAAAAATTAACAGAACAGCAGTTCGACCGTTTATAAGTGATCTCGATGAGATTCCTTTTGCGGATAGAACGATTTTCAATTATAAAAATCTTATGGAAGGCCGGGAACAGATGTTCTTTGTTATGGCTTCACGCGGTTGTCCCTATAATTGCCCTTATTGTTGTAATAAAAGCCTAAGAGAGAGTATCTCGGAAAATCAGGATTGGGTGCGCTTCAGAAGCGTAGACAATGTAATTGAGGAGATTCGTTTAGTTATAAAGCTGTATCCGCAGACAAAGTTTATTGGCTTTTTTGATGATATCCTGGCATTGAAAAAAGACTGGTTTAAGGAATTTACGCAAAAGTATAAACAGCAAATTAATCTGCCTTTTAGATGTAATATGCGGGCTAATTACTTGGCCAAGGAAGAAATCACGAGTATGATGCATGAAGCTGGATGCAGGAAGGTAATTATCGGGCTTGAAAGCGGCAATGAGGGCATTAGAAACGGAATCTTAGAGAGGAATATGTCTGATGATGTTCTGCTTAAAGCGGCCCGATTATGCAAGAAATACAAGATTGAATTAGCTACTTTTAATATGGTGGGTTTGCCCGGTGAAGGGGCAAAGGAGATATTGGATACTATAAAGCTAAATGCCAGGTTAAATGTAGATTTTACATATACTTCAATATTTTACCCTTTACCAAAAACATCTTTGCATAAATTGTGTGAAGATGAGGATTTGTTGACGGATCGTGTTATTACTGACTTTGTTGAGGGAAGCTTATTAAATTTTGACAAAGCAACTTTGGCGCGGATTATATTTGTTCGAAATTTTTTCAGGCCATTAATGAACCAATATGTCATTATTTATAAATTGCCTGGCAAAATCAGCAAGTTTTTTGAAAACGTATTGGATTCGATACTTTCATCAAAAATTGTTGCGCTTACTTTGTTTTCTTTTGCTAATGCTGTGTTTAGATTAATTCGTGAAAATAAATTATTTGCAGGAATAATCAATAATATCAAAAGAGCAGGAAAGAAAAGAAAAATATCCTTATTTAATTCCAGTGTTAAAACAGACAGTTAGCTTTAAAACTAAGAAGAGATAAGAGAAATTAATTCATGAACAAAAAAGATATTTTGTTATCAGTCATAATACCATGTAAAAACGAGGAAAAGCATATTGAAAAATGCCTGAATTCTGTTTTGGTACAGACAAAATACATTACCAATACAGAGGTCATGATTGTTGACTCAGGGTCAAATGACAAAAGTATTGAAATTGCCAAGAAGTTCCCAGTTAATATAATTCAGTTAAGGAAAGACTGGTTTTTATCTCCGGCATCGGCGCGTTATCTGGGATGTTTGAAAACTACAGGAAAATATATTTTTGTTATTGACGCAGATATGGAACTTTTACAAGGATTTTTAGAAAAAGCACTTGATTTTTTGCAAAAAAACTCTAAGGTGGCTGGAGCAGCAGGCATGGGGGCAGAATATTATGATGATGGTTCTGTATTGGAGGATCTGTATGAGAGAGGCAACAGGCTTGCTCAGGTGGAATTATTGGGCGGAGCAGCTATTTTTCGCAGAGATGCCTTGCTGAAGAGCGGAGGCTATTTTAATCCGTTTCTAAGAGCTGAGGAAGAGCATGAGATGTGCGGAAGATTGTTAAAGGCTGGGTTTAAGCTTTTTTCTTTACCCTATCCTATGATAAAGCACTATACGTCTTTGAGTATGGATAATTTTAAAAATAGATTAAAAGCTGGTATGTATAGAGGCATAGGGCAGATGTTCACTCAGACACTTACTCAAGGGAATTTTTCTTTTGTTCATTTTATGCGCTTTAAATTGTTTCATATATTTTTTGCATTGATTATTGTTTTTTGCTATGCGGTCTTTGATATGATAAGCAATAGTGATAAATCATTGCTATTGGCTTGGGTAGGGATTATCATTTTAATGTGGCTGATTTCCTGTTATGTTAAAAGAGGGATTAAAGAAGGGACCCACAGCATGTATAAATGGATTTTGATGAATACGCATATATTGTGGGGTATATTTGAGTATACCCCTCCAATGACTAAATATCCCCAGGAAGTTATTATAATTAAGAAAAATGAAGATATATTATGATCCATGGTAAAACTATAATTTGTTTATCTGCAATTGACTGGCATTTTATTAAGCAAAGACATCAGATATTAATGGAGAAATTTGCTGAGGGCGGAAATCAGGTGATCTTTGTAGAGCCTCTAGGATTTTCCCGTCAAAAATTAACTGATTTTGCAAATATTGCAAAACGCGTACTTAGAGCTTTAATTCCATCAAACGCTGCTCGAGCTAAGGAGCAGGGGGTTGCGAATCTGCAGATTATTACACCACTTGTATTGCCTCCCCAAAACAGATTGTTTAATTTTATAAATAAGCACCTTATACTGAAATTATTATCAAAGAAGCTGTTAAGATTGTGTAATTATAGACCTATTGTATGGACATATTTAGCTACAACTACGACAGTGAATCTAATAAAAAAGATATCACCTCAAACTTTAGTTTATGATTGTGTTTATGATGCGCTCAGGCATCCTGATGCACCAGTGGATATAGTTGCAAGCGAGCATGCAATACTTACAATGGCTGACATTGTTATTACCGATGCCAGATATTTTTATAACAATAAAAAGAAATTTAATGCAAAAATTTATCAAATTCCTCCTGGCGTTGATTTCGAGCATTTTCATAAGCCTAAAGAGCAGGGCAAAGGGTTGATGAAGGATATTAAAAAGCCGCGGATCTGTTTTTTTGGCTCCATGGGAAGAGAAAGAGTACGTATCAATCTTGATTTATTAGAATTTGTTGCCAGTGAAAAGCCAGAATGGTCCATTGTTAATATTGGGCCAGTTGTAGATATGGAAATCCCGTCAAGTTTACTGCGATTGGAAAATATTAAATGGCTGGGTTGTATCTCCTATAGTGAATTACCACGGTATCTAGCTGTTTGTGATGTACTTATACTGCCTTATCAGTTGAATGATTTTACAGAGTCTATTTTTCCTGCTAAAGTATTTGAGTGCCTGGCTACGGGCAAACCGGTTGTTTCAACCGCCTTGCCTGAATTAGAGCCATATAAAGAATATTTTACAATAGCCAAAAGCAAAGAGGAGTTT
>JAGLMC010000108.1 GCA_023140215.1 Alphaproteobacteria bacterium | reverse complement strand
ATTTTGCAGCTAAACATTCACAATCAACAATTCGTCTTGCATCATTGTCATTATCGCACCATTGAAAGACAGATTCTGCTTCTTGTCTCTGTTTTTTAGTAATATTCTCAGGAGTAGTAACATGGAGTTTTTTTCGTGGATGTTCTTCGAAAAGTTTAATTATTTTTGTATTACTATACTGTCGTGCTACATCTTGAGATGTCCAGCCGCCACTGCTTTTAGCTTCAATATTTGCTCCACGATCCAGAAGCAGTTTAACAATTTCTGTTTTTTTAAACATTGAAAAAGCAGCATAATGTAGAGGTGTCCAGTTCTGTTCGTCTTTAACCTCGATATTTGCTCCATGATTCAAAAGCAGTTTAACTATTTCTGTTTTCCCTTCATTTACAGCAATATGAAGAGATGCCCAGTTATTTATGTATTTAGCCTCGGTATTTGCCCCATGATCCAGAAGTAGTTTAACAACCTCTATTTTTCCTCTCTTTACAGCAGCATATAGAGGTGTTTTGCCATGCTTGGTTTTAGCTTCAATATTAGCTTTATGATCCAGAAGCAGTTTAACAACCTCTGTTTTCCCTTTATTTGCAGCATCAAGCAGAGGTGTACAGCCATCTAAGTTTTTAGCCTCGATATTTACTTTATGATCCAGAAGCAGTTTAACAATTTCTATTTTTTCCTTTTCTACAGCTTTAAACAGAGGTGTCTGGTGATCTCTACTTGTAATCTCGGTTTTTGCTCCATAATCCAAAAGAAGTTTAACGACTTTTGTATTTTCGTTATTTGTAGCAAGATATAGAGGTGTCCAGCCGCCACTGCTTTTAGCTTCAATATTTGCTCCACGATCCAGAAGCAGTTTAACGGTTTCTATCTTTCCATGCCTTATAGCGCTAAGTAGAGGTGTCCAGCCACCGCTGCCTTCAGCCTCAATATTTGCTCCACGATCCAGAAGCAATTTAACAATTTCTGTTTTCCCTTTATTTGCAGCAAGATATAGAGGTCTTACGTAATGCTTGCCGTATCTCTCTTTAGCCTCAATATTTGCGCCGTTATTTAGCAGTTTTTTAATTTCTGATATATTCCCAGAATCTACAGCCTTATACAGAGCAATAGTGATCTCCCTATCTTCTTTAGCATGAGAAATACCGACAGTTGAAAAGGCAAGAGCAATGATGCCAAAAAATAATAATATTTTATGATAAAATGTTTTCATGAAATTATAGACTCCGTTTAAATTTAAAGCAGTTTTGTTAATAGCATGTTTCGTATTAAAATATAAGATTTGGGGCTGACACCTAATATTGTTGTTTAAGAAGAATTTTGAGGTCATCCAAGAGTTGTTTTGGTGAGCCTTCATTAAATCTCCACTCACATTCTTTTAAGAATAATTCACTTTACCCCTAAAAGGCGCACGCCGATATTGTAATCCTGATGAGGATATTCCGCAGGACTTTGAAGAAAAAAGAACAGCGTATTATTAATAGGCGATAATTAAGATATGAGGCCTTCTGTTGTTATAAGAGCATGAATAAAGAGTGTTAATATGCTAGTGTTATGGGGTGATGCTTTTCTTGTTTCCTTCCCATTTGAGTGACAATGTTTGTCTGTGTATTTCTGATTCAAGTCGTATTGAAAGTATGGCTTCGCCCTACTTTGGATTTTCTGTGAAGAAGCCCCCTTACTAGCTTACATCGACAAAAATGCCTGTCTCAATAGCCTTGCTTGCTCCTGCCCGCTTAAACGTGTTGTCGCAGTGAATCCTGTTTCACAGGACAAGTCTTTGAAGTCATTTTCTTACGATCAACCGTCACCCCGCATACGCGGGTTTAAGTGTGACGCTCGCCGCTTGGCAAGGTTTCATGCACAGGGAGTATTGGCATTCCCTGCGGTCATTAAAAGAAAAGGAAATTGAGACATGAACATATATGATGCAGCTAAAATATTAGGCTTATCCGGTGAGATGAATCCACAGGAGACAAAAGCAGCTTATCGCGTTGCTTGTAAAAAATATCATCCAGATATAAATCCAGTTGGTGAAGATATGATGAAAGTAATCAATGAAGCCTATGACGCACTTAAAGATTACACAGGCGCGATAAAATCAGAGCAAACAGATTATGGCGACTTACTCAATGATGCTTTAAATGCTGTTTCTAACCTCCCTGCCCTTGTGATAGAAATTTGTGGCTCTTGGGTGTGGCTTACTGGTGATACGCGTGCCCATAAGGACACATTGAAAGAAGCGGGCTTTAAATGGGCAGCCAAAAAGAAAGCATGGTATTTTAGACCTGAGCAATTTTCTAGTCGCTCAAAAGGCACAAAAACCCTTGAGGAAATACGCGCTAAATACGGATCACAGAGACCACAGCGCAACAATCATATGATTGCAAGGGGCTAGTCATGACAAACGCATGCGCAAAAGTAGAAGAAATAGCCTTATATCTTGGCAAGCCGTGGAAGTTTTTACGGCTTGGTGATATCTCAAATTGGCGATTTGACATTATAGATGGTTGCGGGCGTGGTCTGTATTTTAGGCTTGATGGTGACAAGTTTAAAATCGGTGGTGTATTCCCTCGCCATAAATCTAGCCCATGGCGCGATAATTACAAAGACATAGGCGTTAGTATTAATAGACCGGCCAAAGACATCGCCACCGATATTATGCGCAGGCTTATGCCTCATTATCTGAAATCATATGAAGCCGCCCTACTCCGCTATGAGCAAGAAAATCATTTGGCCTTGATTGCTCAATCTATTGTTAAAGTCACAGGCGGACGTATTTCAGATCATAGCCGTGCACGTAAAACAGTTTACTTTGAAAATGGTGAGGCGGAAATATGGTCTAGTGGTGATATGACTTTAAATCTGAATAGATTATCCATTAAGCAGGCTATTCAAATTGTTTCGATATTTCGGGAAGATAAAGAGCCTGTTGCATGCTGAGC
>JAGLMC010000107.1 GCA_023140215.1 Alphaproteobacteria bacterium | reverse complement strand
ACTAATTAACTTTACGCCATTTAGCCCCGTCTTTTGTATCCTCAATTTCTATTCCTTGTGTCAATAATTCATCACGAATTTCATCTGAACGTACAAAATCTTTATTAGAACGAGCCTTTTTACGCTCTTGCAATAATGTTTCTATTAATGCGATATCAACATCAATATCAATATTAGTTTCATAGCCAAGCCATTCCTTTGGTTTTTCCTGTAACAGCCCAAGTAACTCACCGGCAGCTAAAAGCTGTCCCTTTAATTCAGGTGAGTTTTGCGTTTTTAATAAACTATTAAGTGCTGCAATTGCTTTTGGGGTATTTAAATCATCCAAAAGCGCGGAATAAACCGCATCAGGAACATCTGTTTTTTCGGACACCATATCATTCATTTGATTAAGGCGATGATAAAAACGATCAAGCATGCGCTTGCTTTGCGAAACTTTATCCTCTGACCAGTCAAGTGGCTGTCTATAATGGGCAGATAATAAAGTTAAACGCAGAGCTTCTCCCGGTATTTGTTTAATCAGATCATGAACAAGTAAAAAATTACCAAGAGATTTAGACATCTTCTCGCCATTAACAGTTAAAAAACCATTATGAACCCAGTATTTAGAAAAGCTTGCCAGATCATTAAGCTCACCATGAGCACAACAGCTTTGTGCAATTTCATTTTCATGATGGGGAAATTTTAAATCTACCCCTCCGCCATGAATATCAAAAGGTAAACCAAGATGTTTTTCCGCCATTGCTGAACATTCGATATGCCAGCCGGGACGACCACGGCCATTATTGACATCCCAAGGACTATTCCAGCCGGGCTCATTATCACTGGATGGTTTCCAAAGTACAAAATCCGCAGGATCTTTTTTATAACTGGCTATTTCTACACGCGCACCGGCAATTTGTTCATCTCGGCTACGGCCTGATAATCCACCATAGGCTGGAAAAGATGGAACATTAAAAAGTACATGTCCATCAGATTCATAAGCATGACCTCTCTTAATCAAAGCCTCAATTAGTACAATCATCTCACCAATATGCTCAGTAGCTTTAGATTGAATATCCGGTAGATTAACGCCAAGTGCGCTCATATCTTCATTATAGATACGAGTATATTTCTCGGTAATAGTCTTAATAGGTTCACCGGTTTTCTGTGAAGCCTCTATGATTTTATCATCTACATCTGTAATATTAGAAACATACGTAACCTTTGGATAAATTTTACGCAACATACGTGATAGCAAATCGAAAACTACAGCCATTCGTGCGTTACCGATATGGGCATAACTATAGACTGTAGGGCCACATGCATAAATACGCACATGATCTGAATCAAGTGGGACAAAAAGCTCTTTTTTACGTGTTAAACTATTGTAAAGTTGTAACTCCAGCATATTTAAACCTCGTATTATATATTTTTTACTGGAAAATAAGGGAAATTCTAGGTAATACCAACCCTTAAATTATAAAAATTGAGAAGAGCATGTCGTCAAGAATTATTAAAGCTGAGGTATTTAAGAAGAAAAACAAGGATTTTAGCCGTCCTTCACGTGAAGAAGCTGAGGCAGCCGTTGAGGTTTTATTGCGTTGGGCTGGAGAAAATCCAGAGCGCGAAGGGTTAAAAGAAACGCCTGCGCGTGTAGTTCGTGCCTATGAAGAATTTTTTGAGGGGTATAGTAAAAATCCGGAAAATGAACTTAATAAAACATTTGATGATATTCAAGGTTTTGATGATATTGTAATTGTTAAAGATATTAATTTTGTTTCACATTGTGAACATCATATGGTTCCAATTATTGGTAAAGCGCACGTAGCATACTGGCCGGATGCTAAAATAGTTGGAATTAGTAAACTTGCGCGCGTTGTTGATATTTTGTCAAAAAGACTTGTTTCACAGGAAAATATGACAACCCAGATAGTAAATGCTATTGAAAATGCACTTAAACCGAAAGGTGTCGCTGTTATGATTAAAGCAGATCATCAATGTATGTCAATTCGTGGGGTAAATAAGCCGGGAGCGTCAACTATTACCACAACATTTTCAGGTATTTTTAAAGAATGTCAAAATACACGTGAGAGATTTTTAAAGCTTATAGAGCAATAATATAGTGATTTTGAATAGAATCATACGATTCTATTCAAAATTGGAGGGTTGCGATTGTAACCTGTGTTAGCGCGAAGCTTGTGTGACGTTTAATATGTTTCACTTGTGCCTTTGGGTAAGAAGTATAATCATTATTTTTATGTTTAAACTTAGATTTTTCTGATTGATTACATTTCTAATATTAATTATCATTACGCCGTTCGTTCATAAAAATGAAAACTGAATTATTTAACATTAAATGGGAGTTAAAGAATGAAAAATTTTGAAGAAATAACAAAAGATATTTCTGAATCACTAAAAGTTTTGGGTAAGGAAATTCCAGAAACCTTACAAGGTTTTGCAACATTGGCAAGTGCAGCAAAAAAAGAAGGAGTGCTGGATACAAAAACTAAAGAGCTTATTGCAATGGCCATTGGTGTTGCTGCCAGATGTGATGGTTGTATAGGTTTTCATGCTAAAGAACTTGTAGAGCTTGGCGCAACAAGAGAAGAGCTTGCAGAAACGCTGGGTATGGTTGTATATATGGGTGGTGGACCCTCTCTTATGTATGCTGGTGATGCATTAAAAGCATTTGATCAGTTCTCTAAAGAAAACTAATAAATGCTGCGAAATGTTATTTTGCGAAGAAGTGCTGTTTTAAGTTTATGTGTTTTATTTGTTATAATTGAAAGCGCTTGCTTTACATATTCATTTTCAAGAATAGCAAATGCGCAGTCTGTGGCATCATCTACATTTCAAAAAACAGATCTTGATAAAAGATTTGAATATGTTCTCAATGAATGCTTAACAAAAGTAGCTGATAAAATGCGTGCTTATAAAAAGCAACGTAAAATTTTAGCTGAGCTTGTAAAGCCGGTAAATCTGCAAAATTCTTCTTATATAGAAGAGAATTATCAGATTTCAGTAGCATTGATTCCGGATATTAGAATGAAAATAGATGATGTCATACAAACTTTTGAAAATACAGATATAGAAATTCGTTCTTTACTTTCTAATCAGCCCGTTAAAGTTCATGATAATATTCTGGAAGAATGGAATATATTAAAGAAAAAAAGAATTAGCTCATATGTCAATTTTTTTATAATTGAAGAAGAGATTTTACAAATTTATAGCAGCCTTCTTAAGCTATACCATAACGCACGAGAAACACTTACTGTGGATTTAGAAAAAAATAAAATAATTTTTAGTAATTTTATTAATGAACAAGAAGAACAAAATTTATTAAACAAGCTCTCTGTTTTATCAATAAAATAGCGTTGATGATTTTTGTTATTTAGCTTTATTATATCTAAGCATCGCTTATCAATGTGCTTGGAGCTCTAATCCGTTACGCATCGTTTTAGTTTGTTGTTCTTTAAACATTCCCGAAGCATTTGGAGGGTAGATCAGCGTTTTAATTTTTGAAATAATACTGTCGTGCCATAAGCTGCAAGCATGAGAGCAAAAACAATAGCACTGTTCATAAGCGCATTTTTCACGGAATCATCGTAAATTAGAATACTTAATAAGTTTTGCGAACTAAAAACGAGCGCGATAATACTCATATGCAATAGTCTGTTTTCTTTAAAAAAATAGGCTGAAATCCAAAATGATAGAAAGAGTCCAATGTCGCCTAAAAAAACAGCCAAATTTTTATTTTTTTGAAGAAATTGTTGCAGTTCTTCGGGTGTTTCAATGCGCTCAAGCATAGATAACATAAAACCTGTAGTGGAAATCGTTCCTATAAATAGGTAAAATATAGATACCAGCAAAATAGCTTTAATGATGGCAATCCAGTTGATCAAAATTTTTATCTCCTTAAGCTTATGATTGCATTTAGCCTGTCTCATCTTGGTATTTTTTAAGGTCAGCGCGCAAGGACTCAACAACGCCGGATGCTTCATTAAAGGCGTTGTTGCTTCAAAAATAGAGAGGAAAATCCCAATGCTAAAAATGCAGCGCTAAATGTCCATGCGCCGCTGATAAACCATGCTTTGATGTAGCCATGTAGCACAGTGACTGGAATAGAAAAAAGCCAAAGCAAAATAGCGACTAAAAAAATATGTCGTATTTGCGCAGAAGATGTCCACTGAACTATAAAATAAAATCCAACCAATCCTGTAAGGAAAGAGATAATTGGCTTCCATAAATCGATAGCATTGTATTCCATATAACTTATTAAAAATCCTTCCCAAAAAGTTATAAAAAAGATAAATGCTGTATCTCTTATAATGTCTTTTATGTTCATGATTATTCCTTATATTTAGCCTGCCTCACTTTGGCATTTTTTAAGGTCAGCGCGCAAGGACTCAACAACGCCGGATGCTTCATTAAAGGCAGGCTGTAAAGAGCTTTCAATCTGAGATTCAAGCTCGTCAATATGTGTTTTGAGATTTTTAATAGTTTGTTTTAAGGTTTCAATATCCGCCTGTAGAGCTGATAATTGATTTGATAACGCAGAAATTTCTTGTTTAATTTGAGCATCTGTTTTTTTACCGGTAAGAGCATCTACCTTCTCTTCCATGGCTGATCCTGCTATTCCACCAGTTATACTACCAGTTATCCCGCCAAGGACTCCGCCCGGACTGCCAATAAGGCCGCCTAAAAATGAACCTCCTTGTTGAGCTATTACACGATCCATATCTTCAGCTCTTTGTAAGGTTTTTAAATTCTTAATTTTATTTTTGAGATCGGCAATTTTCTCTTCTTTTTCTTTAAGCGCAGATTTTGCTCTGGTAACAGAGGCCTCTAATTGGCTTTTTTCAGACTTTGTATCGTCAAGTTCGGCCTCTGCTGTTTCAAGCGTGGATGTAGCTTCTTCAAGGGCGGCTTCTATATCATTACAGTCTGGGTCTGTTGCAAGATGGTCAAAA
>JAGLMC010000106.1 GCA_023140215.1 Alphaproteobacteria bacterium | reverse complement strand
TCCACACCGTAACCCTTGTAATTTGCGTCTTTCTCTGCGGATTTTAGATGGTGACGGATCTTCGCAAAATTGAAAACATTGATGAATTTACGGTACTGGTGAAACTGAGGAACCAACTCTTCAAGGCTGATCATTTCCATTTGATGTGACATGTTATTCTCCAAATTATACAATCATATAATCCAAGATTTTTGACCATCTTGCAACAGGCTCATAAATAGATTTATTTTCTTAACGCCTTTGTTGTTTTATTATTAGAGACTGTAGTAACTAAGGTTTAATATTTAGAGCATTTATATCAGTATTTAAGCTGTTTTAAGACTTTTTATGAGCATAACGATTAACCTAAAGAAATCAATTGGTACAAGTTACAGATTTTGCAAGAGCAAACGAACAACCTCTTCAATGCACGATGGAAAAAGAATAGAAAACCCCACAGTAAACAACGCTGCTATCTAGTAAATATTTAGTCATATGAAATCTTCATTGCTCCATAGTTTATTTTCCCCTACGGTCAAGACAATAGAAAAAAGGATAAATTTATGAAAATTAATTTTGATATCGAATGCACACCACAAGAAGCTCGTCACTTTTTAGGTTTACCTAATGTTGAACCTATGCAGGAAACTTTAATGAAAGAGCTTGAAAATCGTTTACGAGAAAGTATGAATACACTTGATTCCGAAACAATGTTAAAAACTTGGCTTCCGGCAACAATTCAAGGTTGGGGCGAAGTGCAAAAAATGTTTTGGAATCAAATGGATACCAATAACATTTCTCCAGCATCCGGTAAGAATTTTACAAATAAAAAATAGTGAATAGTAAATAATGAGAAAAATAAATGCATGATACTATTTTTGCACTTGCAACACCGGTCGGTCGGTCTGGCGTGGCGATTATTAGAGTTTCCGGTTCACAAGCATGGGTTAGTGCTAAAACCCTGATTAATAAAGATCTTCTTCCCAGACAAGCTATGCTTTGTACACTCAAAAATCCTGCTTCAAGTGAAATAATTGACAAGGCTTTAGTATTAGGCTTTAAAGCACCGGCCAGTTATACAGGTGAGGATATTATAGAATTTCACCTTCATGGTGGACAAGCTGTAATTCAGGCTCTTATATCTTTTTTAGCAAAGCAAAAGCAGCATCGTATGGCTGAACCCGGTGAATTTACACGCCGGGCATTTGAAAATGGTAAAATGGATCTTACAGAAGCTGAAGCCGTTGCTGATTTGATTAATGCAGAAACACAAAATCAAAAAGCACAAGCTCTTATGCAGATGAGTGGCGCTCTTTCAACTTTATATGAAAGCTGGACGAAAGAACTTAAAAGTGCGTTGGCATATCTAGAAGCTGATATAGAATTTCCTGATGAGGATATGCCGGAAAATATTTCACCGCAAATTTTGCATGTTCTTGAAAAGCTAATTATAAAAATCAATGAACATCTAAACGACAATAGACGCGGTGAGCGTTTACGCGACGGTCTTCACGTTGCTGTTATTGGTGCGCCAAATGCTGGAAAATCCAGTTTGGTTAATGCTTTAGCACAACGGGACATTGCTATTGTTTCTTCTATAAAAGGAACAACACGCGATATTATCGAGGCGCATCTCGATTTAGGTGGATTGCCTGTAATTTTAGCAGATACAGCAGGGTTGCGGCCTAATCAGATTGGTAAAGATGAACAAAGTTCTATTGAGTCTGAAGGAATTAAAAGAGCTCTTGAATGTGCGGAAAAAGCAGATATTAAACTTTTACTTTTTGATGGAACAAAAACACATCCTGATATTCATACTAAAAATTTAATAGATGACAACTCACTGGTTGTAATTAATAAATCTGATAAAGATATATCGGATTTTAATTTGCCTAATGCTTTTATAATTTCTACCGAAACCGGAAATGGATTAGATATTTTAATTCAAGCTTTAATAGAAAAAGCGCATGATCTGATTGGAATACAAGAATCTCCAAGCTTAACCCGACAACGTCATCGCATAGCATTAGAAGAGTGCATAATTGCACTAAAAAGAGCTGTAAATGTAAAATTGCCCGAACTCGTAGCAGAAGACACACGTTTAGCTATTCGCTCATTAGGACGTATTACCGGATGTGTTGATGTTGAAGATCTTTTAGATATTATCTTTCAAGATTTTTGTATCGGAAAGTAAAACTAGAAATTTTCCTTAAAATAAGTGTATAACATTCGCCATGAATATAAAATATGACATTATTGTTGTTGGTGGCGGACATGCTGGCTGTGAAGCTGCTGCTGCCGCTGCACGTATGGGCGCAAAAACAGCATTATTTACCCATAAGCTTGAAACAATTGGCGCAATGTCTTGTAATCCATCAATTGGTGGGCTTGGCAAAGGACATTTAGTACGTGAAATTGATGCGCTTGATGGTGTTATGGCACAAGTAATTGATCGAGCCAGCATACAATTTCGTATGCTTAATGCTTCAAAAGGCCCCGCTGTTAGAGGATTGCGTGCACAAGCTGATCGCAAACTATATTGCCAAGCGATGCAAGATATTTTGTTTAATTATCCAAATTTAGATGTAATAGAGGGTGCTGTTGATGATCTTATTTTAAATAGCGCAGGTGCAATTCAGGGTGTGATTATGCTTGATGGACAAAAATATCATTGTAAATCTGTTATTTTAACAACCGGAACATTTTTACGAGGCGTGATTCATCGAGGCAAAGAAACCACTCCGGCAGGACGTATCGGTGAAGTTTCTGCTATAGGACTCGCTGAAACGCTGGAACGTTTAGGATTTTCTCTTGGACGTTTAAAAACAGGAACACCGGCACGCCTTAATGGTAAAACGATTGATTGGAGTGTTTGTGATAAACAATTAGGAGATAATTGTCCTGTACCGTTTTCTTATTTAAATGATAAAATTACAGTACCGCAAATTCCATGTTATATTACTTATACAAATGAAAACACACATCAAGTTATTCTAGATAATATTCAACAATCAGCACTATACTCTGGGAATATTTCCGGTACCGGACCGCGTTATTGTCCTTCAATTGAAGATAAAGTAAAACGTTTTGCCGATAAAACACGTCATCAAGTATTTTTAGAACCTGAGGGATTAGATGATGATACCGTTTATCCAAATGGCATTTCAACTTCTTTACCAGCTGATGTTCAAGATGCTTATATTCGCACAATTCCCGGATTAAAAGATGTTGAAATATTAGAGTTTGGCTATGCAATTGAATATGATTATGTAGATCCTAGAAATTTAAAAAATACATTAGAAACAAAACGTATTCCCGGATTATTTTTTGCCGGTCAGATCAATGGAACAACAGGATATGAAGAGGCAGCAGCACAAGGACTTATGGCCGGCATTAATGCAGCATTAAATATTAGTGCTACTGTTTCATATGAAACAGCAGATATTTTTCAACTTGATCGTGCTGATGCTTATATCGGTGTTCTTATTGATGATTTAATTACACGCGGTACGCCTGAACCTTACCGAATGTTTACCAGTCGTGCTGAATATCGTTTAAGATTACGAGCAGATAATGCAGATCAACGCTTAACTGATAAAGGAATAAAGATCGGCTGTGTTGGTAATGTACGCCAAAAAGTATGGCGTGATAAATCTAAAAAATTAAAAACAGCACACAACCTTATTTATAAATTACAAGCAACACCAAATGAACTTGAGTCTTATGGAATCTATGTTAAAAAAGACGGCTCACGGCGCAGTGTATTAGATTTACTTGCTTATCCTAATATTAACTGGAAGCAAGTATGTTCAATTTGGCCGGAACTTGTTGTTATTGAACCAAAAATTCAAGAACAAATAGAATTTGATGCTTTATATGCAGGTTATATGGATCGTCATGATGCAGATATTGCGGCTTTTCGTAAAAATGAAGCTTTAATACTACCGAAAACTCTTGATTATGCTTGTGTTGGAAGCCTGTCTAATGAAGTGCGGGCAAACTTAGAAAAAGCGCGTCCCTTAACTTTAGGCGCTGCGTCTCGTATTCCCGGTGTTACACCCGCTGCTGTAATTGCTCTTTTTCGTCATGTTAAGCGCAAAAAGAAACGAAGTAAAAATGCAGTATAAAGAATTTTGTCAACATTTTGATATTACAATAGAAGCCTATGAAAAACTTGAGATATATCATACTTTGCTTTTAAAATGGCAAAAAGCTATTAATCTTGTAGGCAGTTCAACTTTAGATGAGGCTTGGATTCGTCATTTTTTAGATTCGGTACAACTTGCACAATATATATCATCAAACATTAATGTTGTTGCTGATTTAGGGAGTGGTGCTGGATTTCCCGGACTTGTATTGGCAATAATGAGACCAGATATACAAGTTCATTTAATTGAAGCAGATGAACGAAAATCACAATTCTTGCGTACCGTTTCACGTGAAACGCTTACAAATACGATTGTGCATAATACACGAATTGAAACGCTTGAAGACAGTTTTATTCCAGATTTAATTACAGCCAGAGCCTTAACTAACCTCAAAGAACTTTGTACCTACAGTATAAAGTGGATAAAGAAAAATCCAAAATTAGAATTATTATTTCTTAAAGGAGAAAAAGCTAAAATTGAAATTAAAAATGCACAACAAAGTTATAATTTTAAATTAAAAACCTACAAAAGCAAAACAGCAAAGACTGCTTCTATCTTGCATTTGCGTAATATAAAGCCGTGTGTATAACTTATCAATTTTATATTCCGTTTCTTGACCACTCTGCAAAATCTTTGCATCATGCCCCTATCTTAAAAAGGTTAGAATTATATGCATATGATTAAAAAATCTAAAGGGACAGGACAAACCCGTCTTTTAGCTATTGCTAATCAAAAGGGTGGCGTTGGTAAAACAACAACCGCTATTAATTTGGCAACGGCGCTTAGTGCCGTTGGAAAAGAAGTGCTTCTTATTGATCTTGATCCTCAAGGAAATGCTTCTACAGGACTTGGAATACGTCGTTCGCTTATTCGTACCAGTTCTTATGATATATTGTTTGAAGAAGTGGCAGTTACAGAAGCCGCTATTCAAACCAAAATTCCCCGTTTATCGCTTGTTCCATCTTCTATACATTTATCCGGTGCGGAAATTGAACTTGTTACTGCTGAAAATCGTGAGCATCGTCTAAAAAATGCCTTAAACAAACCTCTTCCTTATGATTATGTGATTGTTGATTGCCCCCCTTCTTTGAATTTATTAACTTTAAATGCGTTAGTTGCTGTAAATTCAATCGTTGTACCTTTGCAATGTGAATTTTATGCATTAGAGGGATTAAGTCAGTTAGTAAAATCAATAGAGCGCGTAAAGAAGCATTTTAATCCTGAACTAGATATTCACGGCGTTGTACTAACAATGTATGACAAACGTAATAATCTTTCTATTATGGTAGAAACGGATGTACGCAAACATTTTGGTGATACGGTTTATAAAACAGTTATTCCACGCAATGTTCGTTTGTCAGAAGCACCCTCTTATGGTTTACCGGCTATTATTTATGATATGCGTTGTGCCGGTGCGCAAGCTTATATCAAATTGGCTAAAGAAGTAATTAAACGTGAGCGTGCTTATATTAAACAAAAAATAAAGGCAGCATAAATGGATTCTAAAATTGACCCCAAAAAAAGAGGGCTTGGTCGTGGTTTAAATGCACTATTTGAAGATGAAGAAGGCTATGCCGGTGCAGATCATCCAGTGAATGCAGCACTAAAAGCATCCGGACATAAACGTCAAACAGTAAATATCGAGCTGTTAGGACAAAGCCCTTTACAGCCTCGCAAATTATTTGAACAAGAAGCTTTAGACGAGTTAACGGAGTCTATTAAAGCTCATGGTTTGCTTCAACCAATTATTGTACGTGCATCAAAAATTGAAGACGGGCATTTTGAAATTATAGCAGGAGAACGTCGCTGGCGTGCTTCACAAAAAGCACAGCTTCATGATGTTCCTGTTATTATTCTTGAGCTTAGTGATATTGAAGCTCTTGAAATTGCTTTAATTGAAAATCTTCAACGTGAAGATCTTAATCCGGTTGATGAGGCAATGGGATATCAACGATTATTAGAAGAATATGGACATACGCAAGAAAAATTAGCACAAACTTTGGGGAAAAGCCGTTCTCATGTTGCAAATATGGTGCGTTTACTTGCTTTACCGGATGTTGTTTTAGCTTTTTTAGAGCGCGGAGATTTAAGCACAGGACACGCACGAGCACTTATTACAGCTAAAGATCCAGAAAGCTTAGCAAAACAAGTAGTTTCAAGCGGTTTTAATGTTCGTCAAACTGAGAAATTAGCGCAAGAACTTCATGGCCATTCAAAAAAAACAAAATCATCATCAAAAAAATCTGTTAAAGATGTTGATACAATTGCTTTAGAAGAAAATATTTCAACAGCGCTTGGTTTACGAGTATCTATTGATAGTAAAAATGGACGTGCGGGTAAAGTTTTAATTTATTTTAAATCTTTAGATCAACTTGATGATCTTTTGAAAAAATTAATTGCCTAAATATTTTTTACTGTGTGTAATATTAAAAAACACGGATTTAAAAAATAACATGCTTGATACAAAATTATTAATAATAGGTATAGGCAATCGAATGCGCTGCGATGATTCGGCTGGACCGGAAACGATTGATATCTTGAAAGAAAAACTTTCCATCGAAGCAGATTTTCTGGAAGAACGAGGAGAACCAGCCTCCATTATGGAGAGTTGGAAGGGGCGTGATAAAGTTATTTTAATTGATTGCGTTATTGCAGGAAAACCACCGGGACATATACATTATCTTGATTTATCTAATACGCCGTTACCTGATGAAATGGGGAAAACTTCTAGCCATGCTTTTGGTCTGGCTGAAGCTGTAGAATTATCCCGTGCTATGAAAAAATTACCTAAAAAATTGTTTTTTTATGGCATAGAAGGCGGTAAAATTGATATCGGAAAAGAAATTTCTCCCGCTGTAAAAACAGCAATAAACACCGTAACTGAAAGGATACAAAAACAATGCATGAATTTTCATTAATGGCAGATTTGTTAAAAAAAATAGAAGCAATATCTAAAGAACAAGATGGTGCACCTGTAACACGTGTTAAAGTTTGGCTTGGCGCTCTTTCACACATTACACCGGAACATTTTGCAGAGCATTTCACAGAAGGAACAAAAGGCACTATAGCAAATGGAGCTAAGCTGGATGTTGAAATGTCTGAGGATACGAAAGATCCAAATGCACAAGATATTTTACTAAAAAGCATAGATGTAAAAACTGATTAATCAAATTAAACGTATAAATCTCAGTATAACCGGAGCTATACAAGGTGTCGGTTTTCGGCCATTTGTTTTTCGATTGGCACGAGAAATGAATTTAAGTGGCTGGGTTAAAAATACATCAAAAGGAGTCACAATAGAAATTGAAGGCTCAAACGAAACTATTAATATTTTTATAAAACGACTCCAAATTGAAAACCCACCGAATTCTACAATATATAATATTCACAAAATATATATATCTCCAAAAGGAAAAAACAATTTCAAAATACTACAATCCAATATTACACAATCACCAAATACTACAATTTTAGGAGATATTGCTCTTTGTGCAGATTGTTTGCATGAAATGAACGACCCTTCTAATCGTAGATATAATTATCCATTCATTACATGCACAAATTGTGGTCCACGTTATACAATCATGACCGGTCTTCCATATGATCGTCCCAAGACAACAATGCAGGACTTCCCATTATGCGCACAATGTAAAGCAGAATATGAAAATCCAACAGATCGAAGATTTCATGCGCAACCGCTTGCCTGTCCTGATTGTGGTCCACATATAGAATTATGGGATAATAATGGCGTAATTCTTGCTGAAAAAGAAATAGCTATGCAAAAAACCATAGCAGCTATAAAAGATGGAAAAATCCTTGCTATAAAAAGTCTTGGTGGATTTCATTTAATTTGTAACGCTCAAAATGAAAAAACTGTTCAACTCTTGCGAACCAGAAAAAATCGTCCCAAAAAACCATTTGCCGTTATGTTTTCAAACATAAATGATACAAAAAAATATTGCAGAGTTTGTGAACAAGAAAAAAAGCTTCTCATCTCTTCTCAAGCTCCTATCGTTTTATTACAAAAGAAAAAACGTTGTAACATCGCTTATTCCGTATCTCCTGATAATCCATATATTGGAAGTATACTTCCATATACCCCTTTGCATTATCTTTTACTTCAAGAGCTTTCATTTCCAATAATTGCCACAAGCGGCAATCAAACAGGAGAACCAATTTGCATAGATAATAAAGAAGCTCTATTACAACTTAAAGAAATAGCAGATCTTTTTCTTGTACATAACCGCCCTATAGCACATAGAGCAGATGATTCCATAGTTAGAATTATAGCCAAAGAACCTATGATTTTGCGTCGCGCACGTGGATATGCTCCCTTACCAATAATTACACAACATAATAATAATAATAAAGAATCAATACTTGCTGTTGGTGGACATTTAAAAAATACAGTGGCTTTAGCTATTGAAAATAAAATTATATCCAGCCCACACATTGGTGATCTTAATACACCAAAAGCTTTTGAAGGGCATGAAGATGCTATAAATACACTTTGTAAAATTTATAAAACCAAACCAGCATATATTGCACATGACTTGCATCCTGATTATCAATCAACAAAAAATGCACAACAAATAACACAACAAAAATATAACAACACAACCCTTTATCCAATACAACATCACTACGCACATGCACTATCCTGCATGGCTGATAACAACCTTACCGGTACAGCTTTTGCCGTTGTATGGGATGGTGCCGGATACGGGACTGACGGTAATATATGGGGCGGTGAATTTTTACATATAACTAAAGATGCTTATAAACGAACCGGGCATTTTCTTCAATTTCCACTTCCCGGAGGAGATCTTGCAGCAAAAGAACCGCGACGAGCTGCGCTTGGTCTTTTATATAAATACGAAAAAAATAAAGCATTTGAACGATTGAAACACTTGTTTTCAGAAAATGAAATCGAGCTTATTAAAACCGCCCTTCAAAATAAAATCAACTGCCCAACAACATCCAGCGCAGGGCGTATGTTTGACGCAGTATCATCCTTACTTGATTTATGCAAATACAACTCATTTGAAGGAGAGGCCGCAATGAAACTGGAATTTATCGCAGATGCAAAAGAAACAGGAACTTATGGCTTTAAAATAAGAAAAAACGGAGTTGTAGACTGGCGACCTACAATAGCAAATATTCTCGAAGAAAAACACACAGAAGAAAAAAATGCAATAATATCCGCACGTTGGCACAATACACTAACTACAATTATTGTTAAAATGGCTAAAAATAGTAAAGAACAAAATATTTTATTAACAGGCGGGTGCTTTCAAAACACACTACTTTTAGAAAACGCCATAAAAGCCATAACAAAAGAAGGGCTAAAACCATACTGGCACAAAAAAATACCAACAAATGACGGTGGAATATCTATAGGACAATGCATAGCCGTTAATAAAAAGCTATAATAAACAAAACTTTAAAATTTATTTTTATAAACCTTAACGGCTAATAATACATTAATTTACAATATGTTACGTACATTTTAATAATATTATATATAAAGATTTTTTTGCTCTGCAATATTTTATATAAAATTTTACGTAACAATTACCATTCCTTAAAGCTTTACGCATTAAACTAAAAGAAGTGACCAAAATATTGGCATGATTTGATTTATGAAAAAAGGGTTCAAGGGACAAGTTTTAAACGAGGGAGATTTTAGGGCAATGGCTTATAAAAATTACGATGATTTTTCATCAAATATATATGAAAGCGATTCACAATTAACATTACAAGCAGACGGACAAAACATAGATTTACCAGATGCTTCATTCGTTCGTGATGCTGATATAATGCAAGAAGGGGCAGATCTTATACTAAATAGCTCAGATGGAAGCATTCTCATTGAAAACTATTTCTCTGTTGAAAACACACCTGATCTAATAGCTCCAGATGGCTCAACCCTTACTCCTGAACTTGTAAATTCATTTGCCAAAAGTTCATTACAATATGCTCAAAACATGAGCATGAACGATGAAAGTCCTGTTGGAGCTATTCAAGAAATAACTGGAGAAGCAACTCTCACACATACAGATGGATCATCAGAAACTATAGAACTGGGAACTTCCATCTATAACGGTGATATTATCGAAACCGGTAATGATGGAGCTGTAAATATAATATTTACAGATGAAACAAATTTTGCAATATCAGAAGGTTCGCGCCTTGCAATTGATGAATATGTTTTTGATCCTGCTACACAATCCGGATCACAAGATTTTTCTGTCTTAAAAGGCGTATTTGTATTTACTTCAGGACTTATTGGACGCGATGATCCGGATGATGTGAATATAGACACTCCCGTAGGATCAATCGGCATACGTGGAACAATTAT
>JAGLMC010000105.1 GCA_023140215.1 Alphaproteobacteria bacterium | reverse complement strand
ATAGCTCAGCATGCAACAGGCTCAAAAAGTAAAGTATCCGCACTTTGTGTCCATGCCAGATGTTTAATTTGTTCTTGCGTCCACGGTGCGCTAATTGTGGAATCTTTTATTCCATTAGCATATATATCAATCTGAGTATTCGTAAGAACCAAGAGATACGTTTGCTGAGTGTTAAATTCAAAAGAAATCAATCTACCATCTCCGGCAGCACTATCTATAAAACCCAGACCTGCACGGCGAGTTACACCGCCGGTTGGTTTAATAAAAACATTGCGCAAAGCCAAAGCTCCATTTTCATAAGCGCGTAAATCACCGCGCCCTAAAAGATCGGAAGACACTTCTCCAGCGGTAAATGTAGTTTTAATTTCTCTTATTCTGGTCATAATTACCCCCTCACCTTCACTAATGTAAAATCATCAATTTTATTAGGTGTGTCTTGTTGTGCGTCAATTTGTCTTGCTCGCTGGTATTCATTTTCAGATAAACGAAACAGGCTTTCCGCACGGCTGGTGCTTTCTGTTACCGGAATAGAAAACTCCGCTGCTAATCTTGCGATCAAAGCCTGATAAAAATAAGGTGGAAATGATTCTTCTTCAGGTCGAAATACATATGTCAGGATAACTTGCGTACTATTTGTATGAAGCTCTCCTTTATGTAAACGATAATTCAACCCACGTCCCCGTGAGCTTGCTCCTGCTGAAATAGCGCGGAGAAAATCATTCGGAAGTCCGAACGCATTATCGTAATCGGCTATTGGCGTTGTTACCAATTCTGTTAAACTTATTTGCGCAGTGGCAAAACTCCACGGATAGGCTGAAAGCAATCCATCACGCACAGTAGCAAATAAAGCTCCTGCGACTTCAGATTCAGCTGTACCGTCATCAAAAGATGTTATTGGTGCCGCGCCAATGCGAATAAGCGCACGGCTGGCAAGGGCTACATCATTAAGTGCCATAATTATAAATCTCCATTAATTAAAAACCAAGTGGAAAGAAATGAATGCAGCCCGCGTCTCAAGGAAAAGATAAGATAGCGGACTGCATCCGGATCGATACGTAAACAAAAAACATGACCTGACGAGCGCAAAAAAATGCGCTCAAGCCGTATTCAGCGTTTTACGGGGAAAGAAAAACATATGCGCCTACGAATAGACGGTAATGCTTACGCTAGAGCCATCATTACCTGTCACAAGGTAAAACTTCGTCACAGGCGTTCCGTCAGTATCGACATTTGCAATAATAAGATCATTCAAACGCAACATATCTACTGCTTTGTTAAAATATCCGGTTGTAGTGACATCATCATCAGTTGTCACATAATGCCAGAGTGTGAAATTATTGGCATAAGCCAACACAGAAAGCTCTGATGCTGTAAAAGCCATTTTGTATCTCCTTATAAAATCACCGTCACCATCGCTGCAAAGCTATATAATGCTAAAACAGAGAGATGACGGAGAGAGTTGTTAATATTGAAAGTGGATTAATCCGGAGTTTCGTCACAGTTAATCGTGACAATGCCGGTTTCATCAATCAGTCCAGAGCCTTGGCTCATCATATTATTGATAAAATGAGCAGCGCGATCTCCATGCCATGATATATCCGTTTGAACATCAGAGGCAGAAGCGTGACCAACAGCCGTTTTGTGATACCAAAAACAAGAACGGATATCACTGCCGTCAATCGGAAGCCCTGAATGCGGGATAAATACAGTACCCAGCCAGACCTTTGCTTGTGTAATTGAAGAAAACGGAAGATTCTCGCTACCGATATAATCAGCATGAACAAATTCATCCAGAGAGAGAAGCTCACTCCACTGTTTCCAGCCAACAATACAAAAACGCTGGCCGTCATCTGGAACATCACTACCACCGAATGTTTCAAAAGCTTCGAGGATTTTATCCTTGGTAATTCCAACATTACCATCAACAATTACATTTGTTGATGCTGTGGAAAGCTCATCAATAATCAGCTCATCAGTTTTGCGCCCCAGTGCATTTGCTCCGGCGGCGGCAATTACCTGACGCTCATCAATATTTGTTTTTAACTCATCAAGACGATCAACCCAATCACCGGCGTAGAAATCTTGCAATGTAACCTCGATATTAGAATGATCGAGATTCATCACAGGAACCATGCCATGAGTGGATTTTGTAGAAGCAGTTCCAGTACCGACTTTCTGGAAGACCGCCGTAGAACCATTAACATTTGGAATTAAACGCACAGTATTCCGTAATTTAGAACCCTGACGTTGGTAGGCCTCATGCACTTCGCGTTCGAACTGCTTAATAAAGGCCTGATCTATTGTTGTAGACATAGGCAAAACCTTTCAAGTTTTAATATTTGAAATTTGAAATAAGCCGGTTTTGGTTATCGCCTGCCTGCAAAAGACAAAAAGGAGGCCTAAAACTCGGAAATATATATACAGAAAAGGCGCGAACACTATTAAAGTATCCGCGTTATCAAACTGCATATTTAATTTATAGTCATTGATTTATAATTAAAATTATAATTAAAGACATAAAAACAAAGCTAAAATCTACCAAAATAAAAATAGATTTCCGGCCTTGTTAATAATTAGATTAGGAAACTTTTCCTAGTTTGTCAAGTAAAATCTTTCCTTTTTTTGATTTTTTATTAAAAATATTGTATAATGCGTTTTAGTTAGGCATAAAAATCATAACATTAAGTATGTTTTTATGAAAATATAGGCTTCACATTTTAATATATTCAAGGATAAAAAATGCTCTTCAAAACTTTATTTTCGATACTGCGTGAACAAAGAGGAAATGACGTTGTTAATACACGCCGCCAATCCACGAGACGCATTCGTGATAAGTGTGTGAGTGTTATTAATAAAAAAACATATCCTGTTGAGAACTGGTCAACCGGTGGCCTTATGATCTATGGTGATAGCCGCCCCTTTGGAATTGATAATGAAATTAATGTTACAATGAAATTCAAGCTTTACGACCGCATTATTGATGTATCGCACAAGGCGCGTGTTATAAGAAAAACTCACGATAACGTTGCCTTCGAATTTCTACCTCTAACAAGGCAAATACGCAGTAATTTTCAAAATGTGGTTGATGATTATGTAACTAATCAATTTGCCGAATCACAAGCATCTTAAAATAAACGAGCGAACAGTGACACGTTAAGCGGGAATTAAACGGAGACACATAAACTAATGTGTCCCCATTATATCCATTACATTTTTTATTTCTTGACAAACCATCTTACATTTGACATAACATCACCATATCGCAGTTTTGGTTACAGATAAAGGTGGATTTAATGGGACGCGAAGATAAAAATACTTCTAGTTTAAAAGAAATTTTTGAAACTTGTGTTGGTAGTAATATTGGTATGACTTGTATAGTTGCTGCTAGCCTTGGTGCTAGTGGTTGTTTTATTAATACTGGTATTAATATGATAAATGATGGAAATCATCCTTTTGTTGGTTCTTATCTTATTCTTCAAGGGCTTGGTATTGGTATTAAAGTTAGTTGTCTTAGTTTAGACTTTCTTCAGTTAAAAAAAGAACGTGCTAAATCTGAACCCCTTCCTCTTTCTAAAAGCCTTGAATAATAACAAATAGTTTTTTCAAAAAATCACTACACCTAAGTTAAACGGAGACACATAAACTAATGTGTCCCCATTATATCCATTACATTATTTATTTCCCGTACATACCCTTAAAACCTTCTGTAACTTTTTCCACAAAAACCGGATCTTTATCGCGCCAATATCTAGGATCACGCATCATAGATTGCAGCTCTTTTTCTCCTATGGCTGATGGATTGGATGTACCTTTTTTTAAATTAGGCTCATCAGATTTCATCATACGCTCCAAAGCCAGTACACCTTCAAATGAACTGGACAAACTATCCAGCACATCTTCGGGAAGATTCTTCTGACCAAAAGCAAGAAGCTGACGTGAAACTTCTGCCCATTGCTCTTGTCCACCAAAATGATTAACCAGCTTTTCTACTTCATTATCTGCTTTAAAATCATTAGCCATTTGCGCGACCATCGGAATCATTTTATCTGCTGCCAGATCATAAACTTCCTGTGCCTGAATTTGAGTAAAATCCTTTGCATGCAAACGTCTATTGATGTCTATATCCGGTTCAAACATACCGTGAGAACAATCAACACAATACTCTTCCGGTGATTTTGGAGCGGATTGTATTCCGGATAATTTTTTCTCCATCTCACTGTAAGAATTAATCAATGCCTGCACACGCAAGTCTCCACTTTGCGGCTCTTTAAATTTTTCTGGAATTGTTGTTTCATCCAGATCTTCTATTAATAAATTTATACTCATAGTTTAAGTCTCCTTTTGGTTGAAAATATTTGTTATGCCTGACGACCACGACCACGACC
>JAGLMC010000104.1 GCA_023140215.1 Alphaproteobacteria bacterium | reverse complement strand
TTGAACTGGAACTACATCTTGAACTGGAACGATAGGTTGCATATCTACAGGCACATCCTTTCGGATAAGATCACTCGGCACTCCTAATGCCTCTCCTAAAAACCTTACTGCTTGAGGAAGATTTACCGCGCTTGAGGCTTCTGAACCCATGGAAAGAGCTGAATTAATCCAACCCAAAGTATTTTGCACATTGCGCTGTCCTTGCGATCTTGCCAGCGGTGAACGATAATCCACCACTACAAGACGACCATCTAATGAAATATCCGGAATTTCACCACGTCGTTTTAAAATAGAAAATGCACGTTTAATAAGAGGTGTCAAAAGCTCTGACTGCAACCGCCCATAAGTTGCTCCTAAAAGCAAAGACATCTCTGCCGAACGCTCCAGAACTTCTGTTGCAGTCATTCCAGCTCCTGCGATTGGAGCTAGCCTGTCAACAAGCAAAGCATGGCGAATACGACGCTGTAAACTATCCAGCATAAGCTCTGATACATCAAAACGTCCCGGCATTTGCAATGGTTGCAATCCCTTTGAGCCAATAGCTTTTGGGATAATACTGCCCGGAGAAAGCTCAATATTTGCCGGATTTAACACGCCATCATCATCGGCCTGCCAAATCCCTGTTACCGCAATTGAAGCATTCTTTAAAACAAGCTCAACGACTTTATTCGCTGTTTTAATATCAGGCAATGCCTTCATAATCGGTGAACGTCCATAAATTTCACCGGGTGATTTCAACCAGCGAAAATTGATAAAAGGAGATTGCTCAAAGCGACCTTTTGCAAGCACAACAGGACTACTAATATCCTCAATCAAACACGCATGATATGTATAAATTAATCCGTCCGGCATTACAGCTTCTAAAACTTTAAAACGCGATTGAGGATCAGACTCAGCAATGCGAACCAACTTCATAGGAACTTCTGCCAGAGGGTAACGATCACGTATTTGATATAACGTTAAAGGAAGAACTCTAAATGTTCCGTCAAGATAACCGCTTTCACCTTCTTCCAGCACAATATGACTCAAAGGCGCTGCGGAAAATTTAAAAGCAGAAAAGCTACCGGGATCAGATTCCTGAAAATTCAAACTGGCAGTACCGCCAACAATTAAATCAAGATAACATTGGTGAATCTCGACAGCAAAATTTGATCTATCAAAATGATCCTGAATGGTTTTAGCTGCCCTTTCTAAAATAGGAGCAATCTGCTCTGCTTCTTCCGGTGATAAATCCGAACCGGGTTTTAAACCAAACCACTGCGACCATATCGGTGTTAAATTACCTAACATGCTGGCAGCTAATTGATCGACCGCATCCACGGCGGTTGCATCAAATATTTTTTCACCTCTGGATACACCGGACTGCATTTCTGCAAGAAAACCGCCTCGCTGCGGCAAGGCATAATCATAACAATCCTGCCATAAGTTTTCCCATCCGCTACGGCGCTTTGACGCAGACTCATAGCGTGACATCATCATCTCAAGTTGTGGCCGGTCTACATTTTGCTGCACATCTTTTGTCATTGTAGTATTCATAATTATTCTCCTAATAATGTTTTACGCCCGCTGCTGTCACTATCAGACAGCCCTAACAAACCACGAAAACTAGTCTGCACAGTACCAAAACGTCCGCGCCCTCTCCGAAGAAGACTTTGTGATCTTGCTTGTGATTCATTTTCCGGCAAAGCGGCTGTTTCTTCATTATTTTCCAGTGCAGTGCCAATGGATTGATCTGTCGTTGTGCTTATAGCCTGCGGCGTTGTAGTGGCTTGCGGTTGTGGCACAAACATAATTTGTTGCGGTTGTGATGGTATCTTTGGTCTGGAACTTAAACTTCCCATGCTAATTCTCCTTTTGAATTTGAGCCATCATCAGAATATGAAAGTGAATGACTCGCTTGTGATTTGATTAAGTGGCGATAAAGCTGCCACGGGGTAAAAATAAATCTTTTGTGCAGGCCTAGAACTCTTTTAACAGCCTCTACACATGTAAAAACCATCCACGGCGCAGAATTTCTCTTGCGATCAAGAGATGCTTTCAGAATTTTATAACCTCGATCTTTAAGCCAAAGAGGCATATTAAATTCATGTGGCACTTTGTGAATCAACACTTCCGTATAATTTGAAAGCGGATCAACAGTAATCCAATGCGAACCATCATCAAGCAGTACAAAACAATGACGAAAGCCCGGTTTAAATATTTTTAGCCATGGCAAATCTGCCTGTCCGCTAAAAACAACCCATACCTTTTGTGCTGTTTTTTGTATTTTTTGATCGCTCATTGTATAGATACTCCTTCTGAAAAAGATGAAGATATGCGCCATTGTTCAACGACTCCGCTCCAACTTGTTTTCACAAAGCCCTTACGTTCAAGAACCACACCTATTCGCTCAAGAGCTTCCGTCCAGATTTCATACGCACGCATTTCCCTATGACGATGTTCATCCGGCGGAAAACGACGACGGCCATAATGACGCAGCACTAATAAATGATCTCGAAGCAAACGCCGCTTACGATAAAGACTATCCAGTATTTTCAAAATATCAATTGGTTCACATGGCCGTGGACATTCTCCCTGTCCGGCAGCACAACGCGCACCGGCATTCTTTGCTTCTTGCGCCTGAACGAACCAAAACCATGCTTCTTGTGCATTTTTAAAAGGTATAGTCTCAATTTCTTCATTATTGAATAAATCTTTATTCCGGTAGTATTTTTCTTTTGAAGCCATTTTATATCCTTATATTCCCTTTTTGTTCTCTCTATGTTCACATTTGTGCCCTAAAAAATTCATAATGTCAAGAAAAAAATTAGGAATTTCTTCTTATTTACTTCTTGGCAATATAATGGGACTATCATCCTATGTTTACACATGAAGAAATTTGGAACGGAATTGACAGGCTTGCTGAGGAATGTGGATATTCTCCATCCGGTCTGGCAAAACAGGCTGGACTTGATTCTACATCTTTTAACAAGAGCAAACGTTTTGCTAAAAATGAGAAACCACGCTGGCCTTCAACAGAAAGTATCGCAAAAGTATTAAACGCTACAAACACCACTCTTACTCAATTTTCTGTTCTTATGAATTCCAATGACCGAAAATAAAAAAATGAAAATCGCTCAAGAATCTGCCAAAATTCTTCTTGATACAAAGTCTGTCTTATTCAATACACAAGATCCTTTTAAATATACATCAGGTAATTTAGGCCCTGTTTATGTGGATTGCCGTCGCTTGATTAGCTTTGTAACTGCGCGTCAAAAACTTATGGCTTTTGCCGTAGAACTTTTGAATGAAGAAACAAATATAGAAAACCTCGATTATATAGCCGGAGGAGAAACAGCCGGTATTCCTTATGCAGCATTTATTGCCGAGCGTTTAGGAAAACCTATGCTATATATTCGTAAAGAACCCAAAGGATTTGGACGCATGAGTCAAATTGAAGGTCATTTTGAAGAAGGTAGTTCACCAAATATTATTCTTGTTGAGGATGTCCAGAATTATGGCAGCAGCAAACCGCTATTTATCAATGCTATTCGTGATGCAGGAGCAAAGATTGAGCATTTCTTCACAATATTTAATTACGGTATCCACACTAATATCAAAAACATCAACCAAGAGCTTAATATAATAGATCATCATTTATGCAACTGGTGGGATGTTCTTAGCGTCGCAAAAGAAGAACGTTATTTTGATGAATCAACTTTGGAATCTGTTGAAGCTTTTCTGAACGATCCAAATAGCTGGTCTAGCCATTTAAAACAGGAAGGCTAAATAATGAAGCTCGCATTTTTTGCCTCAAGAAAACCACGCGCTCAAAAAGCACTTGAAGAACTAAAGGGTGTTTATGGATATTGTGAGCCGGAAGAATCCGATGTTATTATTGTTCTTGGCGGAGACGGCTCTATGCTTAGTGCTTTACACCAATTCACAAATATTGATAAACCCCTCTTTGGTATGAATTTAGGAACGCTGGGTTTTATGCTTAACAATTACAACATGTACGATCTACCGGAACGGATTGAAAAAGCAAAAGAGTTTACTATTCACCCGCTGCGCATGGAAGCCCTCGATAAAGATTCTAACATTCACAGCAAGCTTGCTTATAATGAAGTTTCTGTATTCAGAGAAACGCATAATTCTGCCAAAATTAAAATCTTTGTTAATGGTAAAGAGAGACTTTCAGAACTTGTTTGTGATGGAGTTATGGTCTCAACACCTGTCGGCAGCACAGCTTATAATCTATCAGCCGGAGGGCCTATCATTCCACTTGATGCGAATGTTATGCCTATGACTCCTATTAGCCCCTTTCGCCCACGCAGATGGCCCGGGGCTATTCTTCGAAATGATTGTGAAATCAAATTTGAAGTTACAAGATCCATTGAACGACCGGTAAGTGCTACCGCCGATTCAAAAGAAGTGCGAGACATACGAGAAGTAAC
>JAGLMC010000103.1 GCA_023140215.1 Alphaproteobacteria bacterium | reverse complement strand
ATCATGCAAAAGAAACAATTCCCGGCAATGCGAATATATCCATATATGAGATTATGGCGTCTTGTGCCTTAAGTGAGACAGAAGAGTATGAGATTAAAGCTTATGTAGAAGAAAAGGGGATGATCTTTTTGTCGACACCTTTTTCTCGTGCAGCAGCGGATCGTTTGGAAAGCATGGGAGTTCAGGCGTATAAAATCGGGTCGGGTGAATGTAATAATTATCCGCTTGTTGAGCATATAGCATCCTTTGGAAAACCTGTGATTTGTAGTACAGGCATGAACGATATTGGAAGCGTTCGCAAAACGGTGACTATTTTTAAAAAACACGGTACGCCCTTTGTTCTTTTGCACTGCACGAATATTTATCCAACACCACCGCATCTCGTTCGGCTGGGAGCGATGCAAGAAATGATGGATGCTTTCCCGGGTGTTTTGATAGGATTGTCTGACCATACTGTGAATAACGCAGCATGTCTTGGTGCCGCAGCGATGGGGGCTTGTATTTTGGAACGGCATTTTACAGACAGTAAAAGCAGGGAAGGGCCTGATATTATTTGCTCCATGACACCTGATGAATTAAGGCAACTGATTCAATGGTCTGCCGAATTGCAACAAATGCGCGGAGGTAAAAAGATAGCTCTAACAGAAGAGCAGGCAACAATAGATTTTGCCTATGCCAGTGTGCTGACAATTGCGGATATTAAAGCCGGAGAGGTGTTTTCTAAAGAAAATCTCTGGGTAAAACGTCCCGGTACCGGTGAAATTTTGGCAGAAAGTTACGAGAGCCTTTTGGGCAAAAAGGCAACACGTAACATTTGCGCTGATGAGCAAGTTAAGTGGAGTGATGTAGCTTAATGATATTGGAAAATAAAAAGAAAACCGTTTTATTTTTAACCGGAACACGCGCTGATTATGGAAAAATAAAATCCTTGATGCAGGAAATGCAAAATTTTTCTGATTATCAATATAAAATTTTTGCAACAGGGATGCATACACTAGAAAAATATGGTCAGACCGTTAATGAAATTCGCAAAGATGGCTTTGATGATATTTACGTCTATGTGAATCAGATTATCAATGAACCAATGGATTTGGTTTTGGCCAATACGGTGCATGGTCTTGCAAGATATGTGCACGACACTCCGCCTGATCTAATGATTATTCATGGGGATCGTGTTGAAGCATTGGCTGGGGCAATTGTTGGCTCTTTGCGGAATATTTTGACAGCTCATATTGAAGGCGGAGAGCTTTCCGGTACGATTGATGAATCGATCCGTCATGCAACGACAAAGCTGTGCCATATTCACTTTGTTGCGAATGAAGAAGCAAGAAATCGCTTAATTCAAATGGGAGAGGATAAACGCTCTGTGTTTGTGATCGGCTCTCCTGATATTGATGTTATGCTTTCTGATACATTGCCGTCTTTCGATATTGTAAAAAAGCATTATGAGATTCCTTTTGAAGATTACGGTATAGCAATGTTTCATCCGGTAACAACCGAAATTGAGCATATGAAAACCTATGCACATACATATGTTAATGCTTTACTTGAAAGCAATCAAAATTATGTAGTGATTTATCCCAATAATGATGAAGGAGCCGTTGAGATATTCGAGGCCTTAGATCGGTTAAAAGATAACCCTCGTTTTCGTTGTTTACCATCATTGCGTTTTGAGTATTTTTTAACCCTATTAAAAATGGCTCGTTATATTGTAGGAAATTCAAGCGCCGCCATTCGCGAAGCGCCTGTTTATGGTATTCCGGCTGTAAATATTGGAACACGTCAGAAAAACCGTTTCCGTCATAATACTATCTTAGATGTATCAACCGAAAAAGATGCTATTCTGGCTGCTATTTACAAGGCAATAGAAATGGGACTACAAGAGCCTTCTCACCATTTCGGCAAAGGAAACAGCAGTCAATTGTTTAAGGCTGTTTTAGAAACAGAGGATTTCTGGTTAACCCTTCGGCAAAAACAGTTTCACGATTTATCTGAAATGATTCAGAAAACCGGAGTTCTCAATGTTGCATAAAAAAACAAAACGAAATTCTGTTGTTGCTATTATCACAGCGCGTGGCGGGTCTGTAGGGTTGCCACGTAAAAATATCAAGGAGCTGGCTGGAAAACCTTTGATTGCCTATAGCATTGAGGCTGGTGTCAAATGTCCTTTGATTGACGCAGTAGTGGTGACAACTGATGATGATGAAATTGCTGTGGTTTCAAGAACTTTTGGAGCTGAGATAATTGATCGTCCGGCGGATCTAGCGACCGATACTGCTTCCAGCTACGATACGATAAAACATGCATTAGAAGCTTTGGCGGTGCAGGGAAAGATTTATTCGCATTTTGTCCTTTTACAACCGACATCGCCTTTGCGAACAGCAATCCATTTGGAAGAATGTCTGTCTAAATTTTTTAAATCGAACGCCAATAGTGCCATCAGCGTTTGTAAAGCAGAGCATCATCCTTACAAGGCGTTTATCGTTGAACAGAAACATTTAAAACCGTTGTTCGGGGAAGAATATCTGGCTGCTCCGCGCCAAACTTTGCCACCTATTTATTGTCAAAATGGTGCTCTTTACGTGATGGGATGCAATGATTTTTTAAACAAGACAGATAATTTTTATCTTCCGCCCGTCATGCCTTATGTTATGGGCATTGAAGAAAGCCTTGATATTGATACAGAGCAAGATTTGGCGTTGGCAGAGTTTTTAATCAAAAACAAAACACACTGATTATCAATTTTTATAACAAACAATCCACACATGTGAACTAAGCGCATTATTGGCCAGAAATTTCTGGAAGGCTTGCAATGTTTCTTCTCCACGGGATAACAGTAGTTTTTCAAAACGGCTAAGTTCAAGAGAAATACCACGTTCAATAGACTTTTGAACAATCTGCACATCAAGGCGACCGGGGGTTAGAATATTAACCTTATTAAATCCGGCTTTAGTAAAAATGATTTCCATACCTTGTTTTGACAGGAAATTCAGGTGATAAGGCGGCATGATGCTGCGCGATTTTTCCCAGAGTAGCTGAATATCAAAACCGTCAACACCGAGGCAAGAAATAATCGCAACGCCACCCGGCGCTGTTACTTCGCACAGAGCTTTGGTAAAACGTTCCGGATTTTGAACATGTTCTAAAACTTCAAAACAAGTAACTAGATCGCCTTGCGCTTCTCCTTTTTCAGCTTCATCTTCGACGAATCCTTCAAAAACGCTCATGCCTTGATCTCTGCATTTTTGGGCAGCTTTCGCACCCGGCTCAATGGCGATTAATTGAGCTTCCAGATGACGGCTTTTCCATTCCGATAAAAACGTACCATTAGCTGCACCAACATCCAAAATCCGTTGTGGCGTTTTACCGACAATGTTCTTTATGATATTATCGACGCGTTCTAACGCCGGTAAAATGATGGATTGTTTCCGTTTTTTTTCTGTTTGTTTCAGAATTTTTTCAGACCAGAAACGCTGGGATGCAGATTCAGCGTAATAACGTAGCAATTCTTCCGGAGAAGGACGGGGCGAGGCATAGATAGAGCCACATCTGTCGCAATGAGCATAGCAAAAACCGAATTTCTCAAAACCGTTGGATGTTGTGGTGGCAGAGCCACAGGCCGGACAGGCAACGTCAACAAATTTCTCCTGATCAAAGAAGTTTTTGGCATCGTTGGCACTTAGATCCATAAATTTTGAGAATAGATCATCGGGACGGATTTCTTCTTCCTTGATAGCGGTTACGGCAGACATGCATAAATTCCTTCCTTAAACAGAGTAACAGGTCTAATCTTGAGAAGATTTTTTCAATCTTCATTTTCATATATGTCATCAATACAATCGAGAAGTCCTTGTCCCAATTCAATATGGTCATTACTGGTTAGTTTATGAGCCAGTTTGGGATTGTAATTATAAGGCGTCATAACATAGTGTGCTGAAAGTGTTTTTTCGCCAAAGTTCACTTGTGGTTTATTTGGTACCATTTCGGCAATCATTTTCATTAAATCAACGACACGCATCCGATTTTGTCCCGTAAGCATCAGGCGACGGTTGGCATATTTTTTATCTAAAATATCAACGGATAATTGTGCTGCATCATTGACGTGAATATATTCACGCATGGCCTCTGGGTCGCCATTATAAATAATTTCTCCATCCTCAATGGCAGAACGGATCAAACGGTTAATGCCGTTTTTCAATCCGGCTCGTCGTCCATAGAGAGAGCCATAACGTAAAATCGTGTAAGGAAGGTCATATGTTTTATGGTATTCTTCAATGAAATTTTCGCAGGCTTGCTTGCTGGCTCGGTAAAAGCCTCCAGAATTAGAATAAACATAAACCGTACTGGCAAAAATAAAACGCTTTATGCCGATTTTTCGAGCAGCCTCCAATGCTTGCACAGTGCCCAAGACATTGATCCGGCACGTATCAACGGGTCTTTGTTTAGCATCCTCAAGATCCGCAATTCCTGCAAAATGGTAAATGTAATCACATCCTTTTACAACTTTTGAAATGAGCTCTGTATCCATAATATCACCAACAATCATCTCTTGTTCCGGTGATAAATAAGGAGAAGGAGTTCGATCAAAAATACGAACCTTATACCCGGCAGCAGATAAAGCGTCAGCTGTATGGCTTCCTAAAAATCCACCGCCACCAAGAACTAAAACAGTTTCCTTTTTCTTTTCTTTAGCCATGGATACGATTATCTTTCTGTGAAGAGGTATTCACAATATAGGAGAGCAAATTTCCAGCCGCTTCTGTTTCTTGTTTTATTCTTGTTTCTTTGGCGTAAGAACCAATATGTGCGGTTAAGGTTATATTATCAAGTTTTGTTAGAAAGCCGGTATAAGGCTCTTCTTTATAAACATCGAGAGCCGCTCCCGCTAAATGGTTGGATTTTAGGTTTTCATATAAAGCTTGTTCATCCACCAATCCGCCACGAGCGGTATTAATTAGGATCGCTCCCTTTTTCATTTGTTGCAAACGTGCACGATTTATTAAATGATGGGTATCAGCGCTGATCGGGATATGTAAACTGATAATATCAGCATTTGAAAGCAAATCATCAAGCTCAACAAATTCAGCAATATCACTTGTTTTTTGAGAGGCAAAAGTATCATAAGCCAGAATTTTTGTCCCAAATCCGGCGGCGTAGCGAGCGACATGGCTACCAATGTGACCGAAACCGATAATCCCGACAGTCCGTGCACCGAGCAGCCCCCCCATGGGACGAGTCCACCCTTTCTCACGTAAAGCCCGGTCTTGCAGAGATATCCCCCGCAGAGCGTCAAGTATCAGGCCGATGGTTAATTCGGCAACGGCAACAGCCGGGGCATCGGGCGTGTTAAGAACGGTAATGCCAAAATCATTTGCTGCCGCCATATCAATGCTATCAAGTCCCGCCCCACAACGTGAAATAACACGTAGATTTTCAGCTTTTTCGATGACATTACGAGTTAGCGGTTCTACACCTGCAATCATACCGACAATGTCTGGGGAAAGTAACTCTCGTACTTCATCTTCAGTCAAACGACGACCGTAAGGATTTAAAATCACCTCATGGCCAGTTTTCTCTATGGCGTGTATTTCCGGGGTATCAAGATCAAAGTTTGAAGTTGTAATCAGTATTTTATCAGACATTATGTTTCCGTTTACTGTGCCTGATACTCAGGCCGCAGTTTGTTTCACCGTTTTAAGATATTTTCTAGCCAGAATATCTTTTGCCATGATCTCATCTGCTACTGCTAGATCTTGTGGCGTATCGACGCCCACTGCGACATCGGGACTAAACGCCATTTGTACCGGATGATTATTCTGGATGCAACGATTTAAGTCAATTGATTCTGCGATTTCCAGAGAGGTTGGCTCTGTAGCATTAAATTCTAATAAATAATCCCGTGTATAGGGGATGATACAAATTTGCTTAAGCCATGAGCCCTCTGTTACACCGCGACTTCTGGTCGGGATTGGTTCACGGGACATAAATAATGCTCTGTTGTTTTTATCGACAACTACTTTGATTTCATTAGGATCTTCAAAATTCTCATTCGTATCAATCGACCCCATTAAGCATGCGACACCGCAATCAGTGTTGTCTTGTAGCGCATTCGTGGCCGTATCAATCATTTTCGGCGTAACTAATGGCTCATCCCCTTGAACCATCACAACAATATCTATTTTCTTGTCTGTGATATCTTCAATCTTTAACATCGCTTCGGCGCAACGGTCAGAGCAACGTTCATGCGTATCTGCAGTCATAATGGCCTTACCACCAATAGATTTTATGTAATCTTTGATTTCCTGATCACATGTTGCAACCCAACAATCCGAAAGCGTTTCTGCCATGGCAGTACGTAGATAAACATGACCGATCATCGGAACACCGGCAATCAGCGCCAACGGTTTTCCGGGAAAACGAGAAGAACCCATACGAGCCGGAATAATAGCAACAACATTCATAATGTTTATCCTTTTTGGTTTCTTTATTTACTTTATAGTTGCAATTCCTAAGCGACAAGCCACATCAATAATTCGCGTATCCATGCTATAAGCGATAAAGGTAAATCCTTTATTCACAGCCTCTTTAAGACGCATCGGATCTGCCTCAACAACATGAAAACCGCCGGGTTTATTCATAGCCTTGCCTGTTTTGTACACCTTATCCATCGCAGTGATTACATCAGGATGGTCAAGTTGCCCTATCAGTCCCATAGAAGCTGATAAATCATACAATCCCATAAAATAACCGTCAACTCCCTCCACAGCAAAAATTTCTTCACAATTATTGACCGCATCAATATGTTCTATCTGAACAATACAAATGGCTTTTTTAATTAGCCAGTCCTGATATTCATCAAAGCGCGCCCCGAAATCTGTGCCTCTGTGCAGGGAAACACCGCGATGCCCCAGAGGAGGGTATTGCATGGCCTGCACGGCAGCCCGTGCTTCGGCGGCGGTTTTAATCATCGGGACGATAATTCCAGTTCCGCCATTATCCATAACACGCTTGATCTGGTCTTTATCATTACTGGTCAGACGCGCCAGTACCGGAACCCCGGCAACATCCGCAGCACGAATCATATTTTCAACTTGCTCATAAGTTATAGCTGTATGCTCCAGATCAATACAAATCCAATCAAACCCAGCTTTGGCCATAATTTCAATAATGGTTGAATGCCCGATCATCACCCACCCACCGAGAACCAGTTCATGTGCCTTCAGTTTTGATTTAAGAGATTTTATCACATCTTACCTACTTCGTTGTTCACTATGTGTATTTCTAGATCTTGTTTACCGTCTTTAATCAGCCGTGCCAAGGGTAAATCGAGATGTTTACCGTTCAGAATTGCTTGACAGAGGGCTTTTTTTCTCTCTCCAACCACTAGTAATATCAGACGATATGTATCATGAAGTGCTTCCATGGTCAGACTGATTCGTTCATGTGGCAATCCGGGAGCCTGAGCAAAAGTTAGGCGACCGGATTCTATATGAGAAGATGCATCAGGAAATAAAGAAGCGATATGTCCGTCTGTTCCCATGCCAAGTACTGTAACATCCGCCAGCCAGAACAGAGCATTTATAGCATCTTCATTCAACTTTCCATCTTGCCATAGAGATATGAGATTGATGCTTATTCTTTCTGCTGCGCATAATCGGAGAATTTGTCCAGCATTGCTCTGTGGATCCTCAAGCGAGACACAGCGCTCGTCCGTTGTCGTCACGGTAATGTGTTGCCAATCTAGTTTCTGCCGTGCTAGCTGTGTTATCAAAAGCTGCGGGCTTGATCCGCCGGGAAGAATAAGCAGGGCGTGACCTTTTTGTTTCAGTGCTTGCCGTAAATTATCAGCAATGCTTGTGGCAAGTGTGAAGGCCATATCTTGTTGTGTTTTATGAAAGATTTCTATCATCATTAAAAAGAAATATGTTTTTTCAAATATGTTAAATCGGGAATGAGTTTTGTGCCGGATGGAAAAGGGGAAAGTGAAGAATTTTCAAGCCGTCCAATAAAGCATGTGCCAGCAGATTGTGCAGCCTTATAATCACTAATCGTATCACCCACCATTAGAATATAAGCTGGATCGAAATTATATGTTTTAGCAATAGTTTTAAGATGTTCTGCTTTTTTGATTGGAGAGCCAAAAACAGCCTTAAAATACTGTGTCATACTCCGTGCATTGACAATGCGTTCTAATTCTTCTTGCGGCGTAGCAGATGCAACAAATAAAGGCAGGTGCTCTTGATATTCCTCCAAAAATGCTTTTGCTCCAGCAACCCAAGGGGATTGAACAACCCGTTCTTCCACCAGTTCGGAAAAATGATCTGCGATTTTTAAAACATGTTCTTCTGTTACGGAACGTTCTAAAAGTGTTTCCTCAAAATAACGGATTTTGTCAAAGCGCGATACACCGCCATGTGCCAGATGGTAATCCAGAACCTGCTTTTGTATGTCCGATCTTTCCTCTTTATATAAAGCAACAAAAGCGTTTCCTTTGACGCTTACGGATTCCGCCAGCACTCCGTCAAAATCGAAAATAATGGCTTCAACTGTGAAAGGAGTCATGATGTTTGTTCTTCCACCTGTCCGTCTTTGATCTTGTAAACCTTGTCGGCATAATCAAGCACGGTCGTATTGTGTGAGATGAAAATAACGGCCATGTTACGGGCAAGCCTTTTCAATGTTTTCAGCAAGATTTTTTCAGTCTCCGGATCAAGCGCGCTAGTGGCTTCATCAAGGAGTAAAATTTGTGGCTTGTGGATGATTGCACGCGCGATGGCTATGCGCTGCCTCTGCCCACCAGAGAGCAAGCGGCCATTTTCCCCGACTGGGGCGTGAAGACCTTGTGGCAGAGCCTCAACAAATTCACGTCCTCCGGCTGCGGCAAGTGCTTTCCATGCATCTTTTTCGCTTAACTCGGAACGGCTCATCAGGATGTTTTCAAGGATACTATCGTTAAACAGGAAGACTTCCTGCGGGACAAAACCAATTGCATGGCGCCAGCGATTAAGATCAAGCTGATCAAGCGGTTGATTATTGATTAGAATAGCGCCCGTATCTGGCATGTAAAATCCGCTGAGCAAATCGAGAATGGTGGTTTTTCCAGATCCGGAGGTACCGATAAGAGCTGTCATCTGACGAACATCAAAGGTCAATCGAACATTGGAGAGAATGGTTTTGTCTCCGTGAGAAAAACAGGCATTCTGGATTGTAATTTTTTCAATTTTGCTCGGTATTTTTCCATGACCTGGCCAGTTATCTGCGGCTTTTTCTGTTTTCTCAATTGAATCCATCAAGGAGCAAAGTGCACTTTCTTGTGACATTAGACGTTGATATTCACCTTGCGCATTGTTCATTCCAGTTAAAAGTCGGATAAATAATACTGTCATTAACGCTAGCTCGCTGCTTGTAAGATCAGCGTAAGTTATCGCAAGGAAAAGTCCCGCAAGAGCCGCAATAACCATTAACGGTTCATGAAAAATACGCATAGCTTGAGCTGAAGAAAGCTGATCAAATTGCGCTTTTTCTAGTCCCTTGGAATCTTTGCTCAGAAGATCAAAGAATTTTCCTTCCAGTGCCATCGCCCGCAACGGCTTTATTCCCTGCAACATATCAGCCATGCGTGAAAGCATCGTCTTGGCAATGTTGGTTTGTTGCACTCCTGCTTTACGGGCGATACGAACCAGCCCCCAAAGGGAAAAAACTAGAAAAGTGCCGGTACAAATCCCCCCTAGAAAGACTTGCCATGATAAAAGAAAAGCACCTGTTGCATAGACTAGGAATTGGATCACGTGAGAAAAAAAGCGTGTTAGTGAAACGAAGGTCATGGAGGAACGGAAAGTCTCCATAACAACGGCATTTAAACTGGCTCCCAGCGTATGGTCTGTGAAAAAACGCCAGTTAGCACATAGAAGAGCCTTCATAAGACGCCAGCGCAAATCGGCAGAAATCATGGCAACCGTGTGGCTCACCCTACGCATAGCTAGCCACAATATAGCAGCCTTTACTGTGATCGCCGTGACAATGAACAGAGCAACAGTTGTAAAGTTTAATGTGATACCCGTCGCAGAAAGAAAGTCTCTAATACGGCCTTCGGGGATGTGTTCTATATTGTCTTTGCCTTCCAATATAATTTGGAAAAAGGGAAGGAATGCTGCAATGCCGATTGCCTCGGCCAGCCCTGCAAGGATCAGTAAAAAAATAACAGCAATTGTACTGAATCTGTAGAACTTAAAAAAGAATAGGAATGTCTTTGTGAAAGGATTCATACTGCCTTTTGTCTTTCCGAATTATGCTGCTTTTTTGTCTGCAAGAATGCAATTATTTTATGGGGAAGCAAGCCAATCAGCAAGCTTCGCAAACTATGGTAAATGGCGAGGGTGTGATGGGTAGGGTTATGCCGCCACCGCGCCTGCAGGGCATCGTAAAATTGCCTCCAGCGGCGTTTAACACTGATAGAGCTTGAAAAAATTTGTCGTTGAATTACAGGTTTCTGGATCATTGATATTTTTCCAATTTTAGCAAAACGCATCCAAAATTCCATGTCCTGCGAAGTTTTGAAACTTTCATCATATCCACCAAGCTGCTTGGCAATATCAGCGCGCATAAAGGCTGTACTGTGGGCGAAGGGTGTTTTAAAGAAAACAGATTTCCGGATTTCCTGATCCGTTTGCCATCCCCATACGGTTTGCAAACCACCGGGGTACAAATTGTCACAATTTCCACCGCATAGAACAATATTTAGTTCTGTTTCCATCAAATTAAACTGTTTTTGCAGTCGGTGCGGATAAGAAATATCATCGGTGTCCTGACGGGCGATATATTTTCCTTTGGCAATCTTCAGTCCTTTGTTTAAGGCAACGGTGAGGCCTGTGTTTTTCTGTGAAAGAATACGAATGCGGGAATCCTGTTTAATGTAGGTTTTAAGTATTTCAGATGTCTTATCGGTTGAGCCGTCATTGATAATAATAAATTCAAAATCTGTGAAACTCTGGCTGAGGATGCTCTTAATGCTTGCGTCAAGATAATCCTGAGCGTTATAGGCTGCCATTAAAACAGAAATAAGAGGAGTGTCTTTCATTATTATTTTCCTCGTTTCGTTGCAATAACATAGGAACGGTCTTTTCCACCGGACAAGATTTTTTTATCGTATCCCCAGCGTTCACAGCCTTCGTCAACAGCCCTCACCAGCCCCGGAAAATCAACGGTATTATAATCATCGAAAACAATGACATCCCCCTTTTTCTGGTGCTTTGCGATAGTTTGAAATTCAAAAAGAACATCGCGGTAGGTATGAGCACCGTCTAAAAAAGCAAAATTGATCCTATCAGCAGCGACTTTATTCAGGTTGATGCGGCTGTCACCTTCAAAAAATAGGATATAGGGCGAAACAAATTCACGCCACGGTGCCAAAAGATCAGCCCGTGTTTTCGAGCCATCGTGATCATCAATGCAATTCCAGTACATAGGCCGGTTGTGTGGTAAAATGTCGAATGTAATAATTTTCCCGTAAGCATTTGCATCGGTTAGAGCCTTTGCCATGATGACAGATGAAAAGCCTCGAGCTGTGCCAGTTTCAAAAATAGTCAAGTGGCGATTGTTTTGATCCGATAAGGAGAGATAATGCCGTAGGGTTGTATAAAGGATGCGCCCGTGCTGATAACAAAGAGGTGAGTTCTTGATGACAATTTGTGTATGCAGCGCTAAATCATGGAACCAGAGTGGATCTACCGTATATTCCGTCTCTTTTTCAAACCTATCTATTTCCGGATAGTAAGATTCTTTTTCCTGTTCCCACAATCGTAGATAGGTTTGTTTATCGGCCTGCGGCGTAGTTCCCAAGGGAAAGAAATGCCAGTATTGTGCCGCCCAACGGTCACTAAATTTTAAAGCTCGACGAGCTAGACTGTTGCCAAGATGTTGAATACGCTGTTTCATTCGTGGCTATGCTCCTTTGTTTTTGCAAGAATATGGTAATCTGCCAGTTCTTTATCAATCAATTTTTCAAGCGTTTGTGTTTCCTCAATTTGAATCCGTGCAGCTTTTCCTAACGTTTTTCTTAAATCTTTATCAGATAACAATAATTTTATGCTTTGATAGATATCTTGAGTTGTGGGATTGCATATTATTCCAGTCTTATCATTTTGGATAACTGATTTTATACCATCTACGTTGGTTCCTAAAACCGCCCGTCCGCAGGCCATGGCTTCCAGCAGAGTTTTGGGATTGCCCTCATAAAGAGAAGGCAACACAAAAACCGGATAGCGATTGTAAATCTCTGGCAGCGCATCATTAGGAAGAGAACCCAAAAAGTTGACGGAAACGCTATTGTTTTGAGTAATCTGTTCCAATTCTTCCTGCAATTCTCCTTCACCAACAATATCTAATGTCCAAGGTGTCTCTGCTATAGCTTCAATAAGGACCGGTAAGTTTTTTTGCTCACTTAGACGGCCAACAAACAGGATATGGTTGTCCTTCTCTGGGACATCCATAGGTTTAAAAAATTTCGTATTAATCCAGTTCGGACGAATAGATATTTTGTCTTTGGGAGTTTGAAATTGTTTCGTAACGAAATCACGATCTTCTTGTGTGGCCAGATAAATACGATCGGCGGCTTTATAGGTAATTTTGCTGATAAACCGGATGAAAGCTCTTCGCAACAAGCCGTGCCCTTGTTGGATCGTGAAGTGATACAATTCAAATCCAGTGCGTACAATCAACGGTTTTTTAGAAATGATCTTACCCAAAACGGCGCACCATCCACCCCACATCTGGTTGGTTTTAAGAATATCGCTCGCTTTCAGTGTGTCTCTGATGACCCAGGGTGCCAAGAGAGAGGACAAAACCCGCAATGCTTTATTCCGTGGACAAGGAATGCGGGTATACAGTGGAATAACCTCAATTCCCTTGTGCAGGTCTTTAGCAATTTCCAGATCCCGTTCATCGCCCCATGTTAAAAACGTGACGGCAATTCCTTTTTTAGCTAGAGTTTCATAGTATCGAACCTCTCGTTGCAGCAAGCCTTTTTCCTTCCAAAGAGCCAGTGATACATCCCATGTGAAGAAAAGAGTCAGATTGTAATTTTGTTTTTTAGTATCATATTTCATATGTCTTTTTTAAAACCAGTCTGTGTAAATTTTGTATTTAAACGGTGAGTGCTTGATTTTTTCCTGAAGAATAGATTCTTTTTCAGCGAAAGCTTTGTGCTTTTGCCCGTGTGTTTCCAACAAGATATTATCGATTTTCCCGGCATTTTCTAAAACACAATCAATGATGTCATACTCTCCGCCTTCAATGTCTATTTTTAATAACTTTATAGAAGTATGTGCAGATAGAATATCGGCAATATCCATAACAACGACGTCTGATGCCTCTTCGGAAACATTATCTTTTTCCGATTGCAAAGACGAACCTTGTGAAAACTCTACTTCTGATTCAGCATGATCTTCATGCAGCCAAAGTTTTGCATGTCCATTGTAATTTGAGACAGCCACCTGATGCAGAACAGCATTTTTGTTGTTTTGAGTGCGTTTTTTTAAAACATTAAAAGCGTGCAGATTAGGCTCATAGGCATAAACTTGAGCACCTTTCCTTAAGAAATAATCCGTAACTTCCCCAACGTTTGCGCCTAGATCTATTACAACATCTCTCGGACGTATTTTAAATCGCTTAAGATAGGTATGTTTTGGTGAAATAAAAGTTTTCAAGGTATGTTTTAAAAATCTAATCATGCTGCTTTCTCTTGGTATATTTTAATGATCTTTTTAAGGCCGTCTTCAAGATCTACAGTGGATTTAAAGGAAAGGTCTTTTGCAGCCTTAGAAATATTGGCACATGACGTTCGTATATCTGCCGGACGGGGAGACTTGTAAACAGGCGCTGTATTGGAAGTAATATTCTTGCGTAACAGGGAAAACAGTTCATTTAAGGACGTCTTTTGCCCAGAAGCTATGTTGTAGACAGCATCAACGGCCTCGTTATCATTTGTTGTTGCGGCCAGAATATTGGCCTGTACAACATCACTGACATGACAAAAATCACGTACCGTCTCGCCGTCACCGTAGATTTCAACGCAACGATTCTTCGTCAGAGCCTCAACCCATTTTGGAATAACAGCGGCGTAGGAGCCATTGGGATCCTGACGTGACCCATAAATATTGAAGTAACGTAGTCCGATTGTTTCCAGAGCATAATGTTCCCCCAAAGCAGCAGCATAAAGCTCATTGGCATATTTGCCGACAGCATAGGGAGATTGTGGAGAAAGAGGCTGATCTTCTTTGTTCGGCTGTTGAGTTGTATCGCCGTAAACGGCGCTGGAGCTGGCATAAATGAAACGCTTTACTTTGCATTGCGCGGCAGCTGTAAAGAGTGTTAAAAAACCCCCGACATTAACACTATCCACGAGCACGGGATTTTCTAGAGATTTGGAAACCGAACCTATGGCAGCGTGATGGAGGATGTAATCTGTATTTTGGCATGCCTTTATGCAAATTTCGAAATCTCTTATATCCCCCCGTATAAACGTAAATCTTTCCCAACAATCAGCAGATAAGGATTGTCTCAGGATATCCAGATTTTTGGAACCGCAAGCTGATAAATTATCCAGACCAATAACCTTTTGGTTCATCTGCAAAAGATGTTCAACCAGATGTGACCCAATAAACCCCGCAGATCCAGTAACAAGCCAGATTTTTTTGTTATTTTTGATTTCATCCCATTGTTCATTGTTTAAAGGCATATAATTTTGTATCCTTATGAAAACCTATTGTTTACCTTCATATTTGTATTGTTAGTTCACTAGATAGACAGTATGTTCTTCTAGTATATTGTTGAAAATAATGCAATTTTTTTGTGTAAGAAATAATTAGGAAAACTATGCGGAAGAGTGATGTGCAAATGTCAGGTGCGGTAGTAGAACAAGATATTTGTCCGCAGGCTCAGAAAAATTATCCCGTTGTCAAATTTGTTCGTTCCGGTTATGCGCGAGGAGTTCCTGTGCCTTGGTGGGCAAAGATGTGGTTAAAAATAATTTTGGCGCATTTGCCCGTTTCTAATAGTTTCTGGGTCAGAATGGGTATTTTTCGTCACGGTGATGTTACTCAAAAGCTCGCTAATCTTCAAAACGGGTTTGAAGATCACCTTTCCTATTATAAAGGACGCTACCGTAAAGTACCGGATTATTGTCTGGAATTAGGACCGGGTGATAGTATTGGTCGAGCTTTGTCAGGATTTAAAACAGGCGTAAAGGGAACTTGGCTCATTGATGTAAACGACTTTGCTACAAAAGCACCAGAGCATTATGAAGCATTCTGTGAATATCTTGGATTTTCGGAGCAATGGAAAAATTATGACCGAGATTTGATCCTGTTGCGTACGAATAGCCGCTATGAAACTTGTGGACTGAGTTCTTTCCCTTTGATTTTGGATGGTTCAATTGATCTATCTTTTTCCAATGCTGTTTTGGAACATATTCACCGTGACGAGTTTGCTGCTTACATGCGTGAATTATACCGCGTTCATAAACCGGAAAGTTTGTCACGGCATTGGGTTGATTTACACGATCATCTGGGAGGCGCATTGAATAATTTGCGTTTTTCCACGGCATTTTGGGAAAGGGCGCTCATTTACCGTTCCGGCTTTTATACCAATCGCCTGACAATGTTGGAAATGGCCAAACACGCGGAAAATGCTGGATTTGTTGTTGATGTACAAAGGATTTCCAAATGGGAAAGTTTGCCAACAACAAAATGTATGATGAGTGACTCTTTCAAAGACAAGTCAGAGGATGAGCTAAATGTGTGCACTTTTCTTATGGTTTTGGAGAAATAATGACAACAATTGTATTTGAAAGAAATCCAGGCGTTTATCTTCCGGAGATTTCGGCGTACAGACGCTATATAAAAAAGAATCTTCCTGAATTTTCTACTTTTGATTCTTCTAAGATTGATGATTACAATCCCATGGACTTTGATGTCGTCTGGCGCTTTATGGGGCTGGATACAAAAGGAACCGGGCGCAAGGTTATCCATGAATATAACTCTCTTTCAACAGGCCGATTTCCCCGGCTAAAAAACAGGGTTAAGCAAACGATCAATGTAAAACCGCATGCCAGAGTGTTTTTGAACGAAACGGTAAAAAAAGGTTTTTTCTTTGCGGATAATATTCCTTTTAAATACAGGGATATGGGTGTAGACAGCACGTTTTTTCAACAAACAAAAACTGCGCCGGAATATGATTTTGTCTATGCGGGGAGTCTTGACCGGGGAGTAGCAATTTCTTCTGTATTAAACCATTTTCAAACGATTTTAAAAACATCAACGCTGCTAATCATTGGGGCAATGCCGGAAGATTTGCTCAAAGAATACGAAAACACCACCAATATCATCTTTACAGGCAGGGTGCCTTATGAGGAGGTTGCCGCTCTGATGGCCAAAGCTCGTTATGGACTGAACCTGATGCCTGACCAATACCCGTTCAATCTACAAACGGCCACAAAAGTTCTGGAATATTGCGCATTGAGTCTACCGGTTGTTAGCACTGATTACCGCTGGATTCGTCAATTTGAGAAGGAAAGAAAGAGAAAGTTTTTTATATTGGAATCCCATCTTGGTAATTTCACTATAAAAAATTTAGAAAAACATTCTTTTAAAATACCGCAAATTGATAATTGTGAATGGGAGTCTGTAATAGAGAGTTCGAAGATATTTGATCTTCTTCGTTAATTGTTGCCATATCAGAATGTACACGATACCCACTTTAATCAAATTACAAAAAAGGTGAATTTTCCATTTGGTTATCATATTTTTTCTTATTGTGCTTTGTTAATATTTCTCCCCATTTCATATTTTTTTCTTTAATTGTAGATGAAATATACTTTGCTACCGTAGAGGTTGTTTTGTTAGTACGCCTCCATGCGTTACGAACATATCCACCTGTTTGTGTTTCCAATCCGCGCTTAATAAGGGGACGACCTGCTTTTTTATATCCCCATCCTGCGACAGCACCTGATGCAAGCAGTGCGGCACCCGTTCCAATATGAATAGCAACAATATCTTCCCAAAAATTAAAATTTGCAAAAGTCACTAATGTTGTACTTGTAGCGATTCCACCTCCTGTTACTCCGGATACCGTGCTTGACCACTCATTACCCAGTCCAGCCATATCCAGACCGACACAAGCTGCGGCAACAGCTGAGCCGATAATCAAGGTTGGCTTGTTGGTAATTTTTTCAGTTTCTCTCTGACATAATCTTGCCGCACCTACCATACCGGCCCACATATAAGAACCTGCGATTTTTGCTCTGACTTTGGCATGATCGGTAAAGGTTAAAGACTTTTTGTCTATGCCACACATGGATTGACACAATTCTTGTCTTTTATGAGCACGAAGGGCTTTCCCAAGTGTATTGCTCGCACTACGCTTTAAATGCTTTAAGGTCTTTTGATCAGGTAATTCTTCAAACAAAGCTTCATAAATTTTTGATATTTCACCGCGATAACGTGTTTCTGCACTTAAAACATGCTCTAAATTTTCATCAAGCGTTTTTTGTAAAGAATTTATATCATGCGTCTGTGCATAGTCATGCAGTGCGGATTGTACGCAGGTAACCCGCCGGGATATGTCTTGAAGATATATAGGCTCATCTGAGGTGATTCCTGCGACCATATGCTGCATTAAGTGATCTAATTGATTGAGTGCATCAAGCGTTGGCTGAAGGTTTTCCGCACTGATTTGAAAACTTTTTTTGAGACCCCCGATTTTCCATTTTTGCTTCTTAAACTCTCCCCTAACAGGATTAATTGTCAGATCAATATCTGTCGGGCAAATATTAGGAGGTAATTGTTTTTCCAAAACTGACCTTGCTTGAGCAACATTGGCTAAACCGGTGAGGAGGATATGAGTTTGCCGTTGTCTGCTATTTTCATCTTGCAAAGGCTCAGATAAAAGATTTGCGATCGTATTTGTCTCAACAGCCTGTGGCTTAAAATCACCTTCATAGCGTATGCGTTGTTTATGTTGAGTATGTTGACTTTTTGCAATTTGGAGCAATGTCTCAGAAAGAGGTGTTTTTTGCTGCTTTCCTAAGAGCGTTTTCATACCATCTGATAGATTTGCCATGCCCAGATACCCAAGGTCGGTTAGAGGTGCAGCCATATCAAAGAGTTGCTCAAACCCTTTTAAACCATGACGGAATCCTTTGGAAGTAGCATACATCCAAAAACCTGCATGTGAGACATTTTGAAACATATTTACGGCAAAAAGCTTGCTAGCTAATGGCTCAATCACGGCATTTGCCGCAGAATCAAAAGTGCTATCATAATTCTGCGGAATACCTAATTGTGCATAAAGCCCATGAATACTGCTTCTAATGGCTTCCATAAATTCCTGCGTGGGGCCAACAATAAAGTTAGAATTGGCAAAATGCTTATAGAGTTCATAACCTGTAAGTGTGACTTTTAAATCCCAATGGAAATTTTCATCAGGAAATAAATCCTTGGGAATGTCACTGGCATCTACGGTAATTTCTGTATCTATCCCTGTGCTCCAATCAAGAGCTGTTTCGTAATCCGCAACACTCTGTATAGCAGCATTCGGATCACCACCTTTCATGATAATCAGTGTTGCAGCCAGAGCAATAAAACTCGCAGCGATTTTAGGATCGCTTCGAATAAAATTCACCATATCCATGGTGAAATCCACGGCGGTTTCCCCCATAGCACTGCCAACTTGCAAAAGAATAGAACCATCTACACTCAGTTTCTTTTCCAATGCATCCAGAACGTCTTGATGTTCTTCATGCATAAATTGACGATTTAAGAAGACACCGGAAACACTGGCTCTCTGAAAAGCTTTTTTTGCTCTTGAAAATTTTTCACGTAAAGGTGTAATGGTATCTTGATTTACTTCTTTAGCTAACTCTTTATCCAGTGTTTCAAGAATTTTGGCTGAAAATGCCAGAAGAGGATAAAACTCCAGTGCGATAGCTTCGATCTGCACAGGGCTGAATTCGGATTGCTGAGTATATTTATCTAAAACAGCCAGAAAAACTCCATATTCCTTTTCTATATTTTCCAAAGGATGTTTATTGCGTTTAGAATAATGATAGTGGGTAAAAACATCACGCATCATTTGTGAGTTCAATATTGGTGTCAGTGCCGTTGTGGCCTCCATCAAAGCCATAAGCTGCGCATGAGTATTTTTACGCTTTGAATCTGCAATAGTGCAAGAAATTACAATTTCAGGAATCTTCTTTTCAATTCGTATAAGATGCTCTTGAACCTCTTCCTCAAACTCGACTTTCTCAATCAAGGCTGGATCAAGGTTCTCATGGAGGTCACGGCATAGCGCCTCAAATTCTTGTCCTGATAGGTAAATTTCAGCTGTTTTTACTTTATAACGATTTTTGCTAACCTTATTTAGCACATCCCAAAACTGCGCAGACATTTTCCGTTGTGCAGAACCTTGATGAGCCCCCAATTCAAAAGTTTTTCGATCCAGCGCAAAAGAAAACCCTCGTGCCGGATTGTGACTTGTATTCGGGATTGCGCTTATAGCTTCGCCGGAGTTACCCAGCTCCATATGTGAAAGCCAAGTATCTTGATCGCGCATAGCTTGTTCTGTTTGTGCATGTTTGTCTTCAGCATATTTTTCAACATTATCGTGATTGTTTTGCGGAATAGCCACCGATCCGCTGACGGCAAAGCGGAGAATCCGGTGAATTGATGTCCGGGAATCATGAATATCCTGCTCTCGTACTCTTCTTTGCTTGTATCTCTTCTGCCATGATCCTTCATTTGTATTTATCGTTTCCGGAATAGCTTGAGTAAGCGTAGTGAGAATCGGGTGATGTAAAAATTCTAAAAATCCGCGCAGATTTTGCAGATCAAACACGCCATCTTTATGCGTAATGAAGGTTGGACAAAATTGCATGCAATCAAAATCAGCATTACGTGCATGCAAACAGTATCCGCCGGCTTTTTCAAGTTGGTGGATTTCCAGAGCGTACTGGTCAGCAATATTCTGTAAATGACTGGGAAGTGCAAAGTTCCCGGCCCACCCAAGTTTGTGCATTGAAAAACCTACTTACCGTATTGGAGTAGATCGCTACTATCGACTCCATGATCGGCATGATCTTCTCTACATGTTTTAAAAGCATTTTTCACGGTTTCATTTGTAATTTCATGTGCACCCGACATATGTATAAGAACACCGTTCACTTTTCCAAACCTGTAATCTAAAGACCCCTTCCAAGCTGTTAAATTGCGCTTAGCGCTGGAGCTTAACGCACTCCATGTTGCTTCATTCTCTGCGTTAAACTGCCCAACAAATCCCACGGTGGGAACCGCTTTTGCACCAAATTTTACCAAAAGGTCACAATCAATATGTATATCTCTTAAAAGGGTATGATTACCTGGATAACGAAATGTTGTTGCTACGTCTTGTATAATGAACTCGGCCTTAGATGGATCATCCCACCCGTGAATATCATTTTCAGCCTGCGCTGTTGCAGGTGTGACTACTGCTACCATTGTATAAAAAGCTGCTGCTATGGCCGGTACATTTTTAAACATTTTTACTCCTTTCAAAGAAAATATAAGATTTTTTTGTCTTTGTTATTGACACTGATAATCATTCACAATACAAAAGTCAAGTGAGAATGATTCTTAATATTAATATTTCAGGAGGTAAAAATGGCGGGGGCAGCAATAGAAGAAGAATTTTTAAGCGGACCAAATGTTTTATGGTTTGCGACAGGAATAGCCGCAGAATTCTTTTTTCTGGCATGGGGAATTACACCGGGCGGTATGGAAGCTGCCGGAAACTTGGCAGAAGTATTTGGCATGGTTGCGCCTGCGGGAGGGGCTGAAATCCTTTCATATGGCGGAGAGGCTGCTCTGGATTGGAATTAACTCTACGGGTTTTTTACCATATAATTTCAGCCTGTGATTGATGAGCATAAGGAAAATAAAGAATGAAAAATAAATTTATTGGTTCTTGAAAGAAACAGAATTTAGATTTAACTATGGGTCACATAAAGAGCAGTTAAAAATGCTCAAAAAATGGACTGATTTATAACTTATCTACGACAGCCTCTTATATTATTTCTTCTTTTAAAAGGTTAAGTAGTTCGACAATGCTAATAGCCTCCGTATTTTCAGACATAGGAAAGCGTTCTTTTCCTGAGTAAACAATAAATTTCTTTGTTGCTTTTATTTCCTTACAGGCTCTATGAAATCCAGATTTTATCTTTGGTGCAGACGAACGCTTGATTTCAATTCCCCAAACTTCTTTGTGTGATTTTTCCAAAATCAAGTTAATTTCAGTTTGTTCACTGGTTCTATAATAGCTTGCTTTCCATTTATCAGATAAGTTGCCAAGGATATTTTCAACCACAAATCCTTCCCATGAATGTCCTAATACTGGATTTCCTAAGAGATCGTCATATTCTGAAATAGAAAGTAAGTGATGTAATATCCCAGTATCTCTTATATAAACTTTTGGGGATTTAACGAGCCTTTTTTTAGTATTTCCAGCCCAAGGTTGAAGTTGGCGAACCATATATAAGTCAGTTAAAACATCTAAGTAGTTTCGGATCGTTGTATGCGAGACTTCTAGACTTTTCCCCAAAGAGGACATGTTGATTTGTTGTCCTTGGTAATGGGATAGCATTTTCCAAAATCTCTTCATTCTCGTTGATGATACATTTATCCCAAGCTGAGGAATATCACGTTCGATATAAGAAGATATAAAGTCAGACCGCCACTTCCAGCTTTCATCATCATTTGGTGCTAAATAGCTTTGAGGATACCCTCCTCTAAGCCACAGTTTTTCAGGTGAAAACTCCAAAGGCTCTTGTGCAGAAATTTCAGGAACAGAGAATGGTTTAAGTTCTAGGTAGCGGATACGCCCTGCTAAAGTTTCTGAGGTTTGTTGTAATAGGTTACGTGATGCCGATCCTAAAAGTAAAAACTGAGTGGATATCTCTCCTGCTCTTTTTCGTATATCAATGAGACCACGAAGAATTTTAAATAAATCAGGTTTGAGCTGAACCTCATCAATAATAAGAAGCTTATTTTCAAAGGTTCTTAAATATCCTTCTGCATCATCAAGTTTGGCTAAGTCCGTATCAAGTTCTAAATCCAGATAAGATACAGATTTATTTATATTGGCTTTTGATATTTCTAAAGCCAGTGTAGTTTTGCCGACTTGCCTTGGCCCTAGAAGGGCTACGGCAGGCATATTTTGTAAAGCGTTAATAAGTTCATTTGTTAAAATTCGATGTATCATATATGTATTATGAACGCACAACTTTCAAAAATCAATTAAAATAATAAAAATATTGTAAATTGAAATTATTACTTTCAAATTTACTCTAATTATTAAGCGCGCTTTCTAGACATCTCATGAGTTGTTTGTGATCGCTATAGATGGTTTTTGGGCTGACCTTTCATCTGAAGAACAAGCGCAAGTATTAAAGGATGAAAATGATTTGAGTGGTTTGGTACAAGACGATACAAGCGTATTATTAATAGGCGGTAATTAAGATATGAGGCCTTCTGTTGTTATAAGAGCATGAATAAAGAGTGTTAATATGCTAGTGTTATGGGGTGATGCTTTTCTTGTTTCCTTCTCATTTGAGTGACAATGTTTGTCTGTGTATTTCCGATTCAAGTCGTATTGAAAGTATGGCTTCGCCCTACTTTGGATTTTCTGTGAAGAAGCCCCCTTACTAGCTTACATCGACAAAAACGCCTGTTTCAATAGCCTTGCTTGCTCCTGCCCGCTTAAACGTGTTGTCGCAAGTTAATCCTGCCAGCAGGACAAGTCTTTGAAGTCATTTTCTTACGATCAACCGTCACCCCGCATACGCGGGTTTAAGTGTGACGCTCGCCGCTTAGCAAGGTTTCATGCACAGGGAGTATTGGCATTTCCTGCGGTCATTTAAGAAAAGGAAATTAAGACATGAACATATATGATGCAGCTAAAATATTAGGCTTATCTGGTGAGATAAATCCACAGGAGACAAAAGCAGCTTATCGCGTTGCTTGTAAAAAATATCATCCAGATATAAATCCAGTTGGTGAAGATATGATGAAAGTAATCAATGAAGCCTATGACGCACTTAAAGATTACACAGGCTCGATGAAATCAGAGCAAACAGATTATGGTGACTTACTTAATGATGCTTTAAATGCTGTTTCTAACCTCCCTGCCCTCGTGATAGAAATTTGTGGCTCTTGGGTGTGGCTTACTGGTGATACGCGTGCCCATAAGGACACATTGAAAGAAGCGGGCTTTAAATGGGCAGCAAAGAAAAAAGCATGGTATTTT
>JAGLMC010000102.1 GCA_023140215.1 Alphaproteobacteria bacterium | reverse complement strand
ACACGTTGTTTGAAATCAAAACAAAGTTCTTCATGAAAGAATTGATAAGCGCGGGCAATGACAAGCATGAGATGTGGGTCTTTTGCCAAACTGCTATATAGTAGCATAAATTGGTAAAACGGTAAAAATTGTGTCTCAGGATCTAATGGTTTATTTGGAGGAACAACAACGGCAAAAGGGTGAATTTTTTGTGGAGTTACACCAATATGGCTAAAATAGCTTTCTCCTAGTTTAATAACCATAGATGGAAGGACTCCATATTTTTCTGCAATATATTTTTTTGCTGTTTCTATATCTTTAATTTCACGAGGTAAATTAAAGCTTGGTGCAGCTATTGTTATTCCGTTTTCCTTATGCCGTTCTGGAACAGGAAGTTGTTTTAAAATGAATCCTGCATGAACATCTTGTTGAAGATCTTCTGTTAAAGGAAGAACAACAGCGGTATTAATTGTTTGATCATCCCGAATAATAAAATCAATATTTTGAGCTGATAGGCCAGTCATAGCTCCTCTGGATTGTCCTTGTTCAACAAAAATAGAATGCACAGGACGTAATTGTCCTGCTGTTCCTTTTATATCTTTAAAGCGCGTGTCTTCAGTTCTGTAACTATCCATAATATCTTTTAGATTTGTTTTTTGCTTTATTTTTCCAGTTTTAAACGTGATTTGTTTTTGTGACCAATTCTCAGGAAGAATTTTTAAATGTTGAAATAGAGCTAAAATTTGTAGTTCTAGTCTGGCATTTGGAATCATACCTACGGCAATGGCATTGAGAACTTGTTGAGCATCCATTTCTCGTATTTTCCCTTTGGCCTGAAATCCTCTGGTTTGTCCAATCAGGCTTTTGGGATTCATATCACTTTTGGATTCTTTAACTTCCAGATAATATGTATGAATACGTTCATCAATGTAGTCAGGTGAAGGGTAATAATTGGAGCCATGTTCAAGAATGCTGCTTTCTGTCGGTTTCAATCCTAAATAATCACGGGCAAATCTCACGCTATGTTTTACATCAAATTCTTTAACAGTTTCCATTGCTTCACTATCAACAGCAATTGATTCAATCATATGTCCTGACCACCTGCGACCATCAATATTCATCCCACTGCGCGGTACAGCATTGGTAATACTGCGAGCAATACCATCATGAAGATAGATTTTTAAACGATTTTCTTCATTAATGCGGTAGGGAATTATTTCACTTATTTGAATTCCGGTAGAAACAATATCTTGAATTTCTCCGGTTTTTTGATTACGGACAGCCGTGATTTTTAAATTGTTTTCTTCAGTGTGAGAAGGGCGGCGTTCTTCTATATGTAAACTTTTACGTTCTGCCATTTTATAGGCAACAGTAATATAGGATGTGGGGGGATAGCCAAGAGGCTGTCCATTTGCATCGAATAGTTTGAAGTGATTTTCAAAGCGCTGTTCGATTATATTTTCATCCCAATGTAAACTGGAATAATGCACACGAGCGCCTAAAGCTCTGAGTTCTTTTCTAAATTCATGTGTAGTAAAAAAAGTATATTCCATTGGAAGTTCTTTTTCCCATAAGCTTCGATCATCTTTGCGCATAATAAATTCGTATGCCCACTTATATGGTAAATAGAATAAACGGTTTTTGGGAAAACGACTTGGTAGCTCTTCAAGGAAAAACCCTCCGCAACCGGGATCTTGCCGTGGTTGCGCATGCTCTGAGTACCAAATGAGTAAATCAGCTTCCGATAGTTCTGAAAGAGAGTTTCCAGTACTAGGCTCATCAGGCATTTCCATCATGATAAATTCTCCCAGTGTCGGGCGTGAATAATCATGAATAAACATAACACCACCTTTTTTCAACATTTTGAAATGTGTGCGTAGAGTATCGCTGACAATTTTTTCATTGTAACGTGAGCCGGAATAAATTTCATGTAGAATATAAGAATTAACAATAGCATCTAGAGATTCCGGTTCAAATATCTCTTTTGAAGCATCTTTGTATATATATTCAAGGTTATGAAGCTGATATTTTTCTTTAGCTCTATTTATATGTTTTTTGTCTTTATCAATGCCGATAAAGTTTAATTCCGGCTCAAGAGCTGCCATGGTATATGTTATAGCGCCATCGTGACAGCCCATATCCACAACTTTTGCACCCTCATGTAGAATAAGATGTGAGATGATAAACCATGCTTTATGGATTGTGTCATGATCAATAGTTTTCAAGAGCAAATTACGTTGCTCAATATGTGATTGTGTGTTTGTCTCTATATCTTTTTTTGTAATCATTGATTTTATACTTAAATAAAAAAGCTATATAATTTAAGAATTTACGGATCATATAGGAATTATTATAAGCTATGCAAACCTTTCATGGACAAGTTAAGTTTCTTTTTCAGAAATTTATTGATTTAATTTTACCTCCACGATGTGTTTTAACTGGTGATCTGGTTGATCGGCAAGGTATGTTATCTCCGTTAGCATGGGCATCTATAGATTTTATTACTGAGCCTTTTTGCGATGTTTGCGGACTTCCTTTTGAGTTTGAAGTTGAAAAAGGATCTTTGTGTACAGCATGTCTGGATAATAGACCTCCTTATGAAACCGCGCGTGCAGTATTCAAATATAATGATTCCGGTCGTAGTATGATTTTAGGATTTAAGTATGCCGATAAAACTTATGCAGTTAAAGCTTTCGCACCATGGTTAAAACGGGCAGGGGATTCAATGTTGGCTAAGGCGGATTATATTATTCCGGTTCCATTACATTACAGGCGTTTGATTTCTCGTCGTTATAATCAGTCAGCATTAATAGCTAAAACGTTAGCAGATGAAACAGATAATGCTTATGTAGCTGATATGTTAATGCGTATACGCGCTACTGTGCCTCAAGGACATATGAATAGCAAAGAACGTTTTAAAAATGTTAAAAGTGCCTTTGCTGTTAATGATCGTTATGCATCTGAAATAAAAGGAAAAACTATAGTTATCATTGATGATGTATATACAACCGGAGCAACTGTGCGTGAGTGTACGAAAGCACTTTTAAAAGCAGGTGTTGCCAGTGTTCATATTTTAGTTCTGGCTAGAGTTGTTTATTCTAAATAAATTATTTGAATTTTGAAGTGAACTTCATACTTTAATGATGCGAGTTAATTAATTTTATGCAGCCAAAACACTTATGTTAACACTAAGAACTTTAGATAAAGCTTTTATGGCTCGAATAGAACCATCTTTTTTACCGGTCTCGATTTCTGTTAAATATGGGCGGGATATTTTAGCTTGTTGTGCAAGTTCAGCTTGAGTAAAACCACGGTATTTACGTAAAATTTTAATCGGACTTTCCTGCCGAGCAGTCAAAGCATTAAGAATATCATCAGGCAAATCATCATTTTCAGCATTATTAAGCATAGAACGATAATCATGCAATGGAAGTAAAACGTAGGGCTTGCCTTGAATATGTAGTAGGTCGTATTTCATAAGGTTTTCCAAATTCATTATAGTATGAGAAAATGTCTCTATCAGAGACATTCTAAATGTTTGTTTAGTAAAAGAAAAGCTTCATATTCTCTTTTATGCGTGTTAAATATCTTTGCTATGAATAATGAAAATATTATCAATTACTATGAGCATTTACCTTTGGGAGAAGGCTCACTTAAAGGAAAAGTATCACCTAAACAGGTTGTCATACTTTTACACGGATTTGGATCAAACGGGCAGGATTTGATTTCCTTAGCTCCTATGTGGGCACAAAGCTTACCTGATGCTGTTTTTGTATCTCCTGATGCACCATTTTCATGTAATAATACGATTCCATATGGTCATTCTAATAGTTATCAATGGTTTAGTTTGCAAGATCGTGATGCTCATAAAATAGCACAAGCTATACAACTTACAGTTCCAATTTTAGATAAATTTATTACTGAAACTTTGGAACGTTATGAACTTTCTGCTGATAAACTTGCTTTGGTCGGATTTTCACAAGGTACAATGATGAGCCTTTATTCAGGCTTGCGCTATCCTGAAAAGATAGCGGGAATCTTAGGATATTCCGGTTCTTTGATAGACGGAGATTCTTTAATGAAAGACTCTGATAAATTTAATAAACCTCTAATCTATCTTATTCACGGAGAAGCAGATGATGTAGTTCCTGTTGAAGGATATCATCATGCATGTAAAACTCTTAAAAGTGCCGGTTTTGATGTATCCGGACATACAACTCCTAACTTGACGCATTCTATTGATGAATACGGAATTAAGAGTGGTGGTGATTTTTTAAGGTCTATTTTTTGTTAACTTGTTTTCAAAGAGTTATTTTTTGTTAACTTGTTTTTAATGAATTTTGCATAAAATTTTAGATATATTTGATTTAAATGTTTTAAATTAAAGATAAGGCTTTAAATAAGGTGAAAAATGAAATTTTGTAAAATAATTTTTTTAGGGTTAACTGTAGTGGTAATGCTTCTTTCAGGAGTAAATCAAGCAAATGCTATGAATATGATGGTTGTGGTTGGTAGTCCGCAAATTCAGATTATAATTACGCAAAGCGGTGAGCTGCAATTAATTCGAGTTATAGATGAAAAAGTTATAAAGGTGAGCAATTTAGAACTTGTAGCTAGTGAGCATGATCTAAGAACGATAAAATAAAAAATCGTTCTCGTAGAGTAACAATGGTGGTCTGGGGGCAGACCACCATTTTTTTCTAAAATTTGTAGTTATTTTGATGTGGCTACACTATTCCGGACACAAAATGTATAAGAGTCCAAACAGAAGGAATAGCAACA
>JAGLMC010000101.1 GCA_023140215.1 Alphaproteobacteria bacterium | reverse complement strand
TCCACACCGTAACCCTTGTAATTTGCGTCTTTCTCTGCGGATTTTAGATGGTGACGGATCTTCGCAAAATTGAAAACATTGATGAATTTACGGTACTGGTGAAACTGAGGAACCAACTCTTCAAGGCTGATCATTTCCATTTGATGCGACATGTTATTCTCCAAATTATACAATCATATAATCCAAGATTTTTGACCATCTTGCAACAGACCCATAAACCATGAACAGGCCAAAAAATTGTGGGGGGCAAAGCCCCCTGCCCTGTTCTATTTTTATTTTCCAAAGAGCTTGTGTAAAAATGATTTACTTTTCTCAAGCTCTAAAGCTTCTTGCTGTTCTTTCATAGTCTTTTCTTTTTCTTTGAGTTTTGCCTGTAAATCTTCTTTTTCCTTAGTTTCTTTTTTGGACTTTTCTTCCGCAGTTTTTTCTTGATTGGCTATACGGTCTTCAAGGGCTTTGATGGATTTTTTCCAATCATTATTATCATTTTCTATCGGGTTATGTTCTAGGAGTTTTGTTACTTGGTTGTATCCATCTTGTGCTTTTCCAAGTGCTTCTTTCAAGTTATCAACTTGCTCTTCAAACATGGATCTATTTTTTCTGCGTTCTTCTTTCAAATCTTCTATGAATTCTTCTTTGTTTTGCATTCGCAAAGTCAAGGACTCAATTCGTTCTTGTAAAACTGCAATTTGGTTTGTATTGGATGAATTTGTAGTCTGAGTACGTTTTTTTTCACTCACTACATTTGAAGACACTTTATTTTTTGGTTCTGTTTTGTCTTGATTATCGAGTTTTATATCACCATAAACACGTTGTAATTCAGAGACCATTATTGTCTTTTTCCCGCGGGCGCTTGTTGTGCAAGACAGTTTTCCTTCGTCAATATCCTTGTAGATAGTCGATCGAGCGACACCAGTCATTTTATGTGCTTTTGAAATGGAAACTTGCATTGTATTCTACCTTTGTAGTGTGTCGTGCTACAAATATAGACGGAAAATACAATTCCGTACAGAGATCTTTGATTTTACTTAGCACAAAACACACTACAACTTTATACACAAAGTACACTTAACTACAAGATATAAAACGCATCGATTAGTAGTGAATGTAGTAATGTGTATTTCGTAGCTTTTATTTTAATTTTACTAAGTTGTTGATTTTAATAATTAGTAACAATACAAAAATACACATTACTACATTCTGATAAAGTGTATTTTTGTGGATGGTTGTGTATTACTTGTATTTTTGATATGGTTTTTATACCGATTCTTTCCACAGGATTCGATTTTCACCTGACATATCGTCAATTCAATCATTTTAGAAAAGGGAAAGCGTAAGACTTAAACGATACCAAATAAAAAACCACTGCGCTAACAGTGGTTCTTAAAAAGAGCAGTAACTCTCTTAATATTCATGAGGAATCTTACCGCTCTGACGAATAAGATGCAAGTCAAAAGTGACTTTCGCAAATCCTTTTTTGTACCCAAAAGGGGGCACTAGCATCTTATTCACATGGTTTTTGAAGGTCAGCTTTTAATAATATTATGAACGATCATTTATTAAATATAGCAGAACTAAAGCAGCACCATAAAAGCAGGGGAGGGCGCATAAGCTCTTCTTTGCATCGCAAATCATATGCACAAGCAGAAGACTTCACAGGATTAGAAGGGAATGTGAACCGTTACGATCTTCTCTTGTTGGTCAAACGCATTGGTAAGAAGGCTGGTTTTACTCCGCGCATGATTTCATTGCTTGATTATTACATGGCTTTCACCAGAGAAATTGATTGGGAGCAGGGGAGTTCACCTATTATCTATCAATCATTGTCCAAGACAGCCCTTGATATGGGAGTGTCCGAACGCCAAGTACAGAGACTAGAACAAAGCTTGTTCGAAGCGGGGGCTTTAACATGGCACGATAGCGGTAATCATAGAAGATATGGCAAACGTTGTGATAAAACAGGGCGCATTCTCTATGCGTACGGCGTTGATTTAACGCCTCTGGCTTATCTGAAAGCGAGCTTAGAAGAAAAGCTTCAGGAAAAGCGCATGATAGATACTGCGTGGATGGATACCAAACGTCAGATTTCATACTATAGAGGCCAAATTAGAGCCGTGATGTGTGAAATGGAACTTTTGACACTGGACGGGCAGGGCGATTATACGACCATTCTCACAGAACTTGAAAAGAAATATGAGCCTATATCCCTTCAGATCAGAACTCATCTTGGTTTTGAGCGTGTTCGCGGCCTTCTGGCAAGTCATAAAGAGCTTCATGCATTGGCATTAGACCTTCTGGAGGAACTTGAGTCTGAAAGAGTGGATAACTCAGCTATAAATGAAGAAGAAACAAAAGAAAAGTCGTCCAGAAACGACACAGATGACGCTCACTATAACTTTACAATAAAAAAACAATCTAATAAATTAGATACAAAAAATCGTATGGCTACGCCCAAAAGCTTCCAAAAAAGCAATAACGGGCTTCAAGAGCTTCATACCCCAACATCTAATCAAGCTGAAACATCATCAGATCAGGAAGAAAGCTTCACAGACGAAGAAGCATTAATCCTTCAAACAGGGCTACAGCATATAACTTTAAAACAAGCTCTCAATGCTTCAAGTGAAAAGTTTAGGGATCACATGCCGATGGAAAACCGACCAATGAACTGGAATGATTTTGTGAGCGCAGCGTACAGCATGAAGGGTGAACTCTTTATCAGCCAAGCTTCTTGGGTTAAAGCTTGCTCGCTTTTGGGACGCACAGGTGCAACAATTTGTCTTTTACTTACCGATCAGGCGCAGCAAAGAGAGCATAAGCCCGTACAAAAAACGGGAGCTTACTTCAATGCGATGATTAATCGCGCCAAAAAGGGTGAGCTTCATCTTCATAATTCAATATTTGGTATTTTGAAGAAAGAATATGGAGAACTGGAAGCTGCATAAATTGACAAATTATAATGTTTATTATAATATATGTTATAACTTTGTTTTTGGAGAATAGAATGCATACATTAAAATTAACTACTGTTGGCTCATCTACAGGGGCGGTATTCCCAAAAGAGCTGCTTGCACAGATGAATTTAACAAAAGGCGATCGATTATATGCAATAGAAACACCTGATGGTTTTCTTATTACGCCATATGACCCTTCAATTGAAGAGCAATTAGAAGTTGGTCGTGATTTTATGCGTGAATATCGCGATACTTTTAAAATATTGGCTAAATAAATGACACAAAAATATAACTGGATTGATGCCAAGGTACTTCGTATGCTTCATGAGGAAAGCTTGGCTACTTATGGCGGTAGTAGTGGCATACGTGATGAAGGTTTATTTGAATCAGCAATGATGCGTCCTCAAAACTTAGCGCATTATAATGAAGATGCTGATATAGCTGAACTTGCAGCTAGCTATTGTTACGGTTTGGCAAAGAACCATCCTTTTATTGATGGTAATAAACGCGCTGCATTTTTATCAGTTGGTATGTTTTTAGGAATTAATGGTTATCGTTTAAAAGTAATTCCTGCCGATGCTATTACCGCTATTTTAGGCGTTGCAAGTAGTGAAATCACTGAGGAAGCATTTGCGTCATGGATTAGAGATCACATTAAACCTAATTAAGAATAATCACAGGTTGCATTTATCCATAAATTTTTATTTTATGGTATATATATGAAAGAAAGAAAAGTGGTTTTTTTGATGCCTGATAATGATTTGAGTGAAGAAAAGTACATAGAAGGCCAGCTTGAAGCTTTGGAGGATGAGCGCAAAGCCATACAAGAGCAGTACGATGCGGGCAATGTTTCAGAAAAAGAGTATAAAGTGCTCCTTGCTAAAAATGAATATCTTGCCGCGCAAATCAAGGAACGTAATCAACAGAGCCAAGATAAAGAGCGCACCCAAGCATTTGAGCGAAAGCGTGATATGTTTAACGATTAAAGGGTTTTATAAAATATGAGGCAGACTAAAGCAGCCGCGCAGCGTAAAACAGGAATAAAAGCACGCTGTTATTGTCTGGTCAGTGGTTTGATTGTTGCCTTGTATGTCTATTTTTACTCATTAGAACAAATCATCCAGTTTTTCGCTGACTTTGGCCGGTTTACTGGACTGTGATAGTTTTTTCAGTGTTGTCAGCTTGTACGGTGATTTGGCAGAGTTCAGATCGATTTCGTCAGCTTTTAGGAATAAGTCGTCTAGTAGTTTCTGGTTTTCAAGGCTCAGAGCAGACTGGATCAAGCCTGTCAGTTCACTTTTGCGGGCTTGCAATGCCTTCAGGATCATATCGGAAATCCTGTTATAGCTGGGAATCTGAATTTTCTCCCTGATTAACAAATCCACGCACTGCCAGAAAATCAGCTTTGGCTTCAGATTTAAAAGGAACATAGAGCGGATTTCATGCTTCACAAATTCATCTGCATCAGTATCCCAGATTTTAAAACCGCGTGACGCCAATATCAGTTTTTGATGATAATGAGCAGTTCTTTGAGGATAAGCCGCCGGATCAAAAGCATTGGTCTCAAATCCTGATTTACGGGAAACATACTCTATATCGCTCTTATGGTAACACTTTGGAGAGAAAAACCGCTTTCCGACTTTGAAATATCCGTAGTCCAAAACAAAAGCAATTTTATTGCCAGGAGAACGGAGCGTCTCGACAATTTCCATTATGGGCTTGTTGCAAGATGGTCAAAAATCTTGGATTATATG
>JAGLMC010000100.1 GCA_023140215.1 Alphaproteobacteria bacterium | reverse complement strand
CAATCCGCAAGCACAAGCCGTCCTTCAGCATCAGTATTTAAAATCTCAATTGTTTTACCGGAATAAGATTTAATAACATCCCCCGGCCTGTACGCACTGCCAGATGGCATATTTTCAGCCAAACCGACAATAGCGACAACGTCAACTTTAGCCTTGCGTAGAGCAATCGCTTTCATTGTACCAACAACAGCCGCCGAACCTCCCATATCCATTTTCATCTCATCCATACCGGCAGCAGGTTTAACAGATATACCGCCAGCATCAAAAGTTACACCCTTGCCAACAAGCGCTACAGGAGCAGTTTTGGATTTTTTCTTATTACTACCGTTCCAGCGCATAATCACCATTCGAGGAGGATTCGCAGACCCCTGTCCAACGGCTAGAATCCCTCCCATACCAAGCTTTTTCATATGTACTTCATCAAGAACATTTATATCAATACCAAGAGGTTTGAGTTCTTTATTAATAAAATCAACATATTTCACCGGAGATAAATGATTTGGCGGCTCATTCACTAGATCACGAGCTGTATAAACTCCTTGTACGATACAATCCAAAACAGAAAATATTTTGCTTGTTTTAATATTAGATGAAGTAATGACATTCAAACACTCAATAAATACATTTTCATCAGACTTAGATTTATATTTTACAAATTTATAAGCTTTTAGCTGTATTCCAGCAGCGATATGTGCAGAAAGCTCTTCATTTTTTATTTTTTTCAATGCCTTAATTTCATCAGCAAAAAGCACAATCTTAGCAGCCCCAACAGACTCAAGAGTCTGAAAAAGCTTTCCGCCTGACATTTCAGCTATATCACGATCGACATCCTCAATCCGACCAAGTCCCAAACAAACCACACGATCAAAATCAGCGTTTAACATCAACGGAATAACCAGCGTTTCACCGGACTTACCGGAAAATTTGGCAGCACTCTTTAAAGCAGCGCCGATAAGTCCATTTGTAGCTTTGTCAATCTCCTTGGCACTACTTGAAAGTGTCTTGTCAGAATAAATAAAAACAACAGCAGTATCCGCTTTACTTTTTAACGATTTAGAAAAAATAACATTTAAACTCATATTTTTTACATCTCTTTTGTTTGTATTTCTTTTGTTTATAGAACTATCAATATAAGTTATAAGACTTTCTAGCGCGTTGACCAGAGGTGAAAATGGGATAAATGAAACTTTTTGACTGGTATGTGTTAAGAAATTTATTTGTGGCTACAATTTTTGTATCCATAACATTGACTGTGGTTATATTTTTAACCCAGTCTTTGCGCTTTCTTGAATTAGTTGTTGAATCCGGAGCTTCCAGCTCATCCTTCTGGATTTTAACCTTTTTAGCACTTCCACGTTTCTTTGAAATTATACTTCCTCTTTCGCTAATGGCTTCAACAATTTTTATCTATAACCGGATGACAATGGACTCCGAGCTTATTGCAATACGCTCTGTTGGTTATTCACCGCTAACTTTAGCACGTCCGGCAATAATGTTAGCTCTCTTAGTTACCATCTTATTATGGTCAATTACAATGTGGATAGCTCCAAAATCACTAGCAAATATGCATGAAATGCGCCAAATTATTAAAGCTCAATTTTCTACTATGCTCTTTCGTGAAGGTGTATTTAATCAGGTTGGAAAAGGTCTAACAGTTTATATCAGAGAGCGCGCATCAGAAGGAGAGCTACACGGCATTATGATTCATGATAGTCGTGAAAAAGCAAAAAACCCATCTACTGTTCTTGCTAAACGGGGAGTTCTTATCTTAAAAGATGATGGAAGCGGACATCAGGTTGTTGTTTATGATGGCTCTAGGCAAGAATATGATTCAAAATCAGACACCTTTCATAAATTAAATTTTGAACGTTATACAATTGATTTATCAGAAAGCGGAACTATACGTCAACGTTGGCATGAACCGGACGAGCGTACAATTTTTGAACTTATGAATCCTGATAAAAATAACACAAGAGATATTGAAAACTTACGAGAATTTAAAATTGAAATCCACCGGCGCTTTACCAGCCCTCTTTTAGCACTGTCATTCACATTGATTTCCTGCTGCTCTTTACTAATAGGACCAGTAGACAGACGAGGGCAGAGCATGCGCATAATTACAGCAATTATCTGTATAGTTATCATTCAAGGACTATTCTTATCTACATTTAACTTAGCGCGCCAAACTGACTGGGCATTGCCTTTCATGTATATATTAGCGTTTGTACCTACAATTTTTGCACTCTTTTTACTTAGTGGTATGGGTGAAAATCTACGCCGCCGACTGCTTTATGTAAGAAAGAGCATGTTATGAAGATTACAGCCACACTAAGCCGGTATCTGGCAAAAACATATTTTATTAATACAATATTGCTTTTCATGGCGTTATTAGCTGTAATTTATCTATTTGACACAGTTGAATTAATACGACGGGCTAGTAAACAAGATGATGTATCATTAATTCTCGTTTTACAAATGGGGCTTTTAAAATTACCGGAAGTCGGTCAGGTTTTGTTTCCATTCGCTATCTTATTTAGTGCTATGTTTACTTTTTGGCAATTAACAAAGCGGTATGAACTTATTGTTGTCAGAGCTTCCGGTTTTTCAATTTGGCAATTCTTAACACCGATTATAGGAGTTGCCGTCACAATAGGAATTTTACAAATTGCTGTAATTAATCCTATAGGAGCTATTCTTGTTAGAAAATTTGAACAACTCGAATCTACACACCTCAAGCGACAAAATAGCCAAATAGCCATTTTCAAGGAAGGTTTTTGGATACGTCAGGGCATAGAAAATGAACAAGGCTATATTATTATGCATGCAGAGCGTATTGATAAACCATGGATACTTAAAAAACTGACAATTTTATATTTTGATAATTCAGATACATTTAAGAAACGTGTAAATGCAGAAACAGCAACCCTTGAAAAAGGGAAATGGCTTTTCAAAGATGTAACAATCTACAACGACAAACAAAATGCTACACGTGAAAAATATTATATATTACCTACATATCTTACAATTGAAGATGTGGAAAATAGTTTTTCCTCACCGGAAACCATGTCTTTTTGGCAATTACCGGGACACATTCGCATACTGGAAGAAACAGGATTCGATGCAAGTCGATTACGTGTTCATTATCATCATTTATTAGCACAACCATTAATGTTTGCCGCAATGGTTTTATTAGCCGCTACAGTTTCTATGCGACCTCCTAGGCTACGTGGTGGAGCTGCACTTTTCGGCATCGGAATTTTTATAGGTTTTTTTGTATTTTTTATATCAAGCTTTCTTCAGGCATTAGGAGCATCTCAACAAATTCCAATCATTTTAGCCGCTTGGGCTCCGGCTTTAATTTGTTTTTTATTAGGATTAAGCGTGATGATAAATCTTGAAGATGGTTAAAATATATACTCTTCTGAGGATATCTCAATCAACTGCTTTTAAATTCATAACAAAATAGATACAATTCAATATAAATTCGAAACGATTATGTTCACATCTTAACGTTCTCGTAATCTATTCTTGCTTTACTAAATAATCATAATAAATAACTTTATGTCTTAATCACTGCGTTTCATTACATTATTAAGTTGACTTGAGATACATTTTACAACAGATATTGTAGGTTGAATCATGTTAAATAAAGAAACGACAACTGGGAAAATCATGAAAAAGAAATTTTCAAATTTAGCTCTAATATTTAGTGCAAGCTTTGTATTAATCTCATGTGCAAATACGCATAATAATAAAATTATGGCTGGAGGACTGGAAATCCATGATCCATTAGAAAATCTAAACCGTGGAATATTCGCCTTTAATGAAGTCGTTGATGATGCATTAATTAATCCAATTATAGAGGGATACCGTACAGTTGTACCAGAACCCGGACGAAGAGGCGTTAAAAACTTTCTCAGAAATATTAAAAGTCCGATAACCTTTGCAAATCAACTTTTACAAGGAGACATTGACGGAGCAGGTAAAGTGTTCGTTAGAGCTGTTGTGAATACTCTGGTAGGGCTTGGAGGTATTTTTGATGTTGCCGGATATGAAGGCATGAAATATGAATCAGAGGATTTTGGGCAAACTCTTGGAGTTTGGGGGGTCGGTCATGGGCCATACCTTGTCGTACCGTTTTTAGGCCCTTCTTCACTACGTGATTATACCGGATATGTGGTTGATTCTTTTGCAGATCCTTTGCGCTGGTATCTACATAATATTGACAGAGAAGAACTGTACTATGTTAAATTGGGGGCGGATTATCTAGATTTGAGAACATCTTTGATTGATGTATTACAAGATCTGGAATCAAGTTCAATTGATTATTATGCTACGGTACGTAGTACTTATTATCAAAATAGAGATGCACTCATGCAAGATAGATTAAGTGCTATAGAAGCTTCTGTGCCGGCGTTTCCTGAATATGATGATAATTTTTAAATTAAGAAATATAGAGCTTTGTTTATATTTTTAATTTAGAAGTGACATCTGAAATATTAAAAAGGATTTAAAATGAGAACTATTCGTTTGTTTTCCAAAATTTTAATACTTGCTGTAATTAGCCTAACTCTACCTATACCGGCAAATGCTATTGAAAGTATTAATGGATTAAAACATAATCAATTCTCTTTTATTAAAATAGAAATTAACAATGATAATAATGCAGAAAATAAAAAAATAGCCGGTGCGGAAAATTTCGTCGGTAGCATGGCACAACGAGCTATTGGTTTTTTAAGTGATGAAACATTAACACGTGAACAACAAATTAAAAAATTCCAAAAACTTTTAAATAATACTTTTGATATGAAAACAATCGCCAGATTTTCTCTGGGCAGATATTGGCGTACATCAACAAAACAAGAACAACAGGAATATTTAGCTTTATTTAAAGATATGATTATTAACATTTATTCTGAACGTTTTGGTGAATATAGCGGACAAAATCTTGAAGTACGCTCAGCACGAACCGAAGGGAAATCTGATACTATTGTTACTACATATATTGTTCCCAAAAAAGGTGTGGAAATTCAAGTTGACTGGCGGGTACGATATAAAGACGGTCGTTATAAAGTTATTGATGTTATCGTAGAGGGTATTAGTATGGCAGTAACACAACGCTCGGATTTTGCCTCTGTCATACAAAGGGGCGGTGGTGATGTTAACGTTCTAATTGTTCATCTTCAGCAATAAAGTCAAATATCAACTTCTTCTTTTATAAAGCTTAAACTTGACTTTATGTAGTGATATAGCCGATAAAGCGTCTTCATTTACAAAGTGTATAATATGAATTGGATAACAAATATTATTAGACCGCGCATTCGTTCCTTAGTAGAACCAAAGGAAGTGCCGGATAATTTATGGAAAAAATGTCCCTCGTGCGAAGGAATGTTATTCCACCGTGATTTAGAAAAAAGCCTTAATGTTTGTTATCATTGTAATCATCATTTAAGAATTACAGTAAAAGAACGTCTAGCGATAATATTTGATGAAGGTCACTATGAAACAATCAGCATTCCAAATGTTCCTAATGACCCGCTAAAGTTTAAAGATAGAAAAAAATACAGTGATCGCTTACGGGAAAATAAAAATAAAACAGGACTCAAAGACGCAATTACATTAGCTAAAGGTAAAATTGGTGGACAAAAAGCTGTAATTGCAGCTTTTAACTTCAGCTTTATGGGTGGTTCTATGGGGGCTGCCGTTGGTGAAGGGCTTGTACGCGCTGCTGAAGAAGCTGTTAAAAGCAAATCTGCTTTTATTACAATTCCGGCTTCCGGTGGAGCGCGTATGCAAGAAGGAATGTTATCACTTATGCAAATGCCTCGTTCAATTATAGCAGTAGAAATGGTTAAAGACGCAAAGTTACCCTATCTTGTCTTGCTTACTGACCCAACTACAGGAGGCGTAAGTGCATCATTTGCAATGGTTGGAGATATACATTTAGCTGAACCGGGCTCTACAATAGGTTTTGCAGGTCGCAGAGTTATTGAAGAAACAGTACGTGAAACATTACCTGATGATTTTCAGACCGCTGAATATTTAAAAGAACACGGAATTGTTGATATAGTTGTATCACGAGAAGAACTGGCAAAAACATTAGGAACAATTTTAAATCTGCTGATGAATAAAACAAATAATAATCCAAATAAAGATATAAAGAAAAAAATAAAGACATCAAAAAATAATGGAAAGAACAAGCCAAAATCCACTAATACTAAATATAAAAGTAAAAGCAATTATATTGCAAAAGCACGTAAACAAGTAAAAGCAGCGCAAATAGCAGCTAATAAAACCAGAAAAAAACAAGCACTGAAACCTGCATTAAAACAAGTAAAAAAAACCGCCAAAATTGTAAAAGCATAGAATGCGTATTAAATGTATGTGAGCGATATAAAACATCCAACACAAAGTCTTGAAGAAAAACTACACCACATTTATACACTAAATCGAGATAAGAAAATTGATCTTTCTTTCAGACCTCAATATCTTAATCTTCTTAAAAAATTAAATAATCCACATTTGAACTTACCTCCAACAATTCATATCGCAGGCACAAACGGTAAAGGTTCAACGATTGCTATCATGCGCGCAATTCTTGAAAGTGCCGGTTATAAAGTTCATGCTTATACCTCACCGCATCTTTGTAAATTTAACGAACGTATATATCTTGCCGGTAAAAATATTTCAGATGAAACACTGGAAAACTTGATTGATGAAGCTCTAAAGCTAAATGCAAACAAAGATTTGACCTTCTTTGAAATAACTACAGCCATTGCTTTTACAGCTTTTTCCAGAGTTCCGGCTGATATTCTCTTACTGGAAACAGGTATGGGCGGACGATTGGATTGCACTAATGTAATTGAATCGCCACTTGTAACAATTATCACATCAATTTCATACGATCATATGGAGTATTTAGGAAACACACTTCCTGAAATCGCATCAGAAAAAGCAGGGGTCATAAAAACAAATACACCATGCGTCATTGGAGCGCAGAATAAAGATTCTATTGACGAAAATGTAATAAATGTCTTTAAATCCAAGGCATTAGAACTAGACGCACCGCTATTATGCTACGGTGCAGATTGGTTCATTATGCGACAAAAGAACCAAATATGCTTCTCTTTTGAGGAAGAAGAAATGATTTTACCACTTCCAAATATTATCGGATCTCATCAAATCGAGAATGCCGGAACAGCATTAACGGCACTCGAAACAATTAAAGCTCATTTTAATATCTCTAAACAAGACTATGCAAATGGAATTAAAAATGTGAGTTGGCCGGCAAGATTGCAAAAAATCATGCATGGTTCATTAATTACAAATCTACCGAACACTTGGGAAATATGGCTTGATGGCGGTCATAACAAGAATGCAACTCAAGCTATAGCAAAACAAGTGCAACACTGGTCAGAAAACGATTCCAAACCACTACATCTGGTTATAGGAATGATGAACCATAAAGACCCTGTGAGTTTCATTGAACCGCTTTTGCACCATGTAAATTCTATAACAACAATCAATATTCCAGATGAACCACAATCTTTTAACGCAGAAGAATTAAAAACTCTCTTAGAAGCATCATACTCAAAACTAGACATTCTACATGCCGCAGCCCCCAAAATAGCTATTAAAGCATTATGTGATAAAAATCAGAAATCTGGACGCATCCTTATTATCGGATCATTATATCTTGCCGGATATATCTTAAAAGAGCATTCTTAAAACAATCTGAGTTTTATAATTAGTGGCTGTACCAATTAAAAAATTATAAGTAAAAGAAAGTAGCTATATTATGTCTCATAAAATCACCCTTGTTGATGATGATCAGAATATTTTGACTTCTATCACTATAGCTCTTGAAACAGAAGGTTTTGATGTTAATAGCTATAATGATGGTGAAGAAGCTCTTAAAGGTCTTCAAAAAAATATGCCGGAACTTATTGTGCTGGATATTAAAATGCCACGCATGAATGGAATAGAATTGCTTACAAAACTTCGTGAGACATCAAACATTCCCGTTATTTTTCTAACTTCTAAAGATGATGAAATTGATCAAATTATTGGCCTGCGTATGGGCGCTGATGATTATATTACCAAACCATTTTCCCAACGATTACTGATCGAGCGTATCCGTACGCTTTTACGTCGGCAAGATTTGTTAAAAAGTTCAAACACAGACCAAAATGAAAATAAAATTGTACGCGGTTCTTTAGAGCTTGATGATGCTCGCCATCTTTGCACATGGGGAAATAAACCTGTTAACCTGACCGTGACAGAATATTTACTGCTTAAAGTGCTGGCAATGCATCCGGGGCATGTAAAAAACAGAGATCAGTTGATTGATCAGGCATATGGTGAGAATATTTACATAGATGATCGCACAATTGATTCACATATAAAACGTGTACGAAAGAAGTTTAAAAAAGTTGATGAAAAATTTGACCACATCGAAACACTCTACGGTATTGGATACCGATACAAAGAAGAATAACACCAAAAACACAAGGTGGTTTCGTATAAGTGCTGAAAAAACTGCACTTCCTGAATTTGATCAGTTACTCAATCATTATTGGGGAGGCTCTGAACGCAGGATTACAAGGCTAACTATTCGTATTATTGCTGTAAATTCACTAGCTCTTGTTATGTTATTGCTCGGTATATTTTATCTTGGACAATATCAATCAAACCTGATTGAAGCAAAACTTGAGACTTTTAAAACTAAAGTTGATCTTGTTTCTGTTGCTCTTTCAGAAGGAGCAATAGAAAATCAGCAAAAATCATTATTAACAACTTCTAAAACATCAAAAACAAAAATACAGCTTTCATATAAAAAAGCTCAAAGCATGATAAAACGATTTAGTCTCACTATGAATCAGCATATTTTGCTTTTTGATGATAATGGTGAATTAATAATTGATTCCAAAAAATTAGAAAAACCGAATGACAATGTAAATATCGCAGCATTTAATCTGGAAGAGAAAACACTTAATTCAATACAAATTCTGAAAAAAATGGCACATTCAATAATCAAGCTTATACCGGATCAAAGAATATTACCCACATATCAACCAATCAATTCAACACAAGCTAATGATTATCCGGATGCTGCCAGAGCTATTAAAGGAGAGGAAAGTGTTTCAGCTTGGTATAGTGAAGATGATAATATTTTTCTGACAGCATCAACACCTCTAATCTATAAAGGACAATTATTAGGTGTTATTCTTCTAACAAAAGATGGAAAAGATATTAAAAAAGATATCAGTGAAGTCTGGTTTAATGTTCTGATTACTTTTTTAATTACATCTGTATTTACTATTTTACTATCAATTTATCTCTCTGGAACAATTGCCCGCCCCCTCAAAAAGCTTGCGCGCTCGGTAGAAGGTGTAAGAAAGGGTAAATTGAACTACACAGATATCCCTGATATGAGTTCTCGCCATGACGAAATAGGAGAGCTTTCTATAGCTCTAAGGCTAATGACAGAAGCTCTTTGGGATCGCATGGACTCAATCGAAGGCTTTGCAGCCGATGTTGCACATGAGTTAAAAAATCCGCTAACTTCCCTACGTAGTGCCGTTGAAACAGTTTCTATTGTTAAAAAGAAAAGCGATCATAAAAAACTTATAGATATAATATTACATGATGTGGAACGTATGGATCGACTCATAAGTGATATTTCAAACGCTTCCCGTCTTGATGCGGAACTTTCAAGAGAAGAACTAAACAAAATTGATTTAAAGCAATTATTAAATAAACTTCTTAATGTCTATAAAACACCGCTGGAACGTAAAAAAACATCCAATGAAAAATGGGGCAATAACGTAACAATCAATAAAATATCATTATTACTTTCGAGTAATACTGATAATGAAATTAACGTATGGGGATTAGAAGGACGACTTGAACAAGTCTTTCAAAATCTCATTTCTAATGCTCTATCTTTTGCGCCTGAAAACAGCTCTGTTAAAATTAAAGTCATAGAAAAATCTAGCCACATAACTATTATTGTAGAAGATGAAGGAACAGGAATTCCAAAAAATGATCTGAATAATATTTTTGAGAAATTTTATTCTCAACGTCCAAAGCACGAAGATTACGGAAAACATTCAGGGCTAGGCTTGTCTATTTGTAAACAAATCATTACAGCACTTGGCGGAAATATCTTCGCAGAAAATATAAAGGATAATGCCGACAACATCACAGGCGCACGTTTCACCGTTATTTTGAATAAAGCCTAAAGCTAACTAAATCCCAAAAGCAGCTATTAACTTACGTTGTAAGAGCAGGGACACTGTCAAGATTTACAGCTATTATAGGAGAAAGCTCACTACTAACAGCGGCAGCAAATTCAGCACAAAGCTTTTCAAGTGGAGGTTTCGGACTCGTCATGGAAAATACCTTTCTCTATTTCTAACACCGCATTTTCTTTTGAAACACCCGCACCATCGTAGGTTCTAAAAACAACCCTTTGTTTTTTGGACTCAAGTGTATCTGTAACTATATTATACAAAATACGCGTTTTAGTCAAATTTGAGAAATCAATCAGCTTTCGCTTTCCATTCATGATTGACACAAGATTTAAGACCTTTTTCTCTGTAATATCAATATCTTCGTTTAAATCTATCAACGTATAACTACCAATAGGCTCATAATCATCTTTATCATCTTTAAATTCAAAAAGCTGAAAATCATGCTCTATCAATGGATTACGCTTATATATAAAGCGAGGTTTTTCACCTTTATCATTAAAACTTTCATTAAAATCCATAATCATAGTGATACATTAACATGGATTAAAAGTAAAAAAAGCTTATTTAGATATCATTTCAAAAAATATAAATTACATATTTAAAAAATTTAGCTATATGTTTTTATTAAATCGGCACCAATTTTTATAAAATGTTCAACTAATTCTTCTCCATAAAGTGAAGCATTAGGAATCTCTTTGCCGTTAATAATCTTCTTCATTACTACTTCAGCTTTTTTGCCATTTGGTGTTTTAAGAATATCCGGTACTGCAATAATTTTACTAGGAATAGCATAAGGCGTTACATTGTTCTTAACGGCTGTGCATATTGCTTTTTGCAGATCTTCGCTTACACCGCGTTCATAATTATCAATTGCCAAAAATAAAATTGTCATAGCCTGTTTGTTATCAGGACGTGTAAAATCAATAGCTGCACTATCTTTTATTTGATCTGCAAATGGTACAAGCTGGTCATAAATAACAGCACTGCCAATGCGTACACCATTTTGATTTAATGTAGCATCAGAGCGTCCAACAATAATAAATTGTCCCTCATTTGTAACCTCGACGCTATCACCATGTCTCCAGACATGCCCATCATAATATTCAAAATATTCTGCTTTATACCGCGCACCATCCGGATCATTTAAAAACCGTAACGGCATGGATGGAAAAGAATTTATGCAAACAAGCTCTCCTATTTCACCCTTTTTAACCGGTTTTCCTTTATCATCCCAGATTTGAACATTCATTCCTAAAATAGGAGCATTAATCTGTCCTGCATAGGTTGGCATAAGCGCATTTCCACCAACAAAGCATCCAACAATGTCTGTTCCTCCAGAAATTGGACTGATTTTAACGTCTTGTTTTACATGTTCGTGAATAAATTCAAACCCTTGAGATGGTAAAATTGCACCTGTAGACATAATCATACGCAATGCTGAAAGATCAAAATCTTCTCTCGGTCTAATATCAGCCTTGTCCCAGCTCAAAATTACAGGAGCAGCAGTTCCATGATGAGTGCATCCGTTTGAAGCTGTAAAATCCCATTGTGCATTTGCATCCGGATAGGCCGGTGATCCGTCATACATTAAGATTGTAGCTCCCATAGCCAGACCACTGGCTAACCAGTTCCACATCATCCAGCTAGGTGTGGCATGATAAAAAACTTTATCACCGGGCATTACTTCACAATGAAGTACATATTCAGAAATATGCTTAAGCAATATGCCTCCGGTTGAATGTTCAAAACATTTTGGCTTGCCGGTTGAGCCTGAAGAAAAAAGAACATAAAGGGGATAATTAAAATCTCTACGATTAAAAATAATTTCTTTTGGATGAAATTGATTAATACATTCTGTATATTCTACAGTATTTTTAAGACCTGATATATCCAGATTATCTTCATCAATGAGTTGAAGAATAATTGTTTGTTTTATTGAGTTAATTTTTTCTTGAACAAGCTTTACTACATCAAGACGTGAAATATTCTTTTTCCCATGTACATATCCATCAGCAGTAATAAATAATTTGGGTTGTACTTGCCCAAAACGATTAATTAAATCTTTTGCTCCCATTTCCATTCCGGCAGAAGTAAAGATAATACCAAGATTTGATGCGGCAAGTAATATAGAAATTGTTTCTGGAATATTAGATAAATATACTCCGATATGATCTCCTTCACAAAGTCCGCTTTTAATGAAAAGTTGTTCCCAGCGGCTAACATCGTTATAAAGCTCTTGCCAGCTAAGAACGCGATCTTTCTCACCTTGAAGCCGTGCTATAATTGCGGGTTCATCCGGTTTTTCAAAAACTCGGGCAAGCATGTTTTCAGCATAACTTATTTTTGAATCTGGAAAGAAACGCGCCCACGGAACATTATCAAGCTTTTGAATAACTTGTGATCCTTTATCACCGATGACATTTGTAAAATCCCATAAGTAACTCCAGAAATGCTCCTGATTTTCAATAGACCAATTATAAAAGCCCTTATAATCAGAAAATGTTTCACCTGTTCGATCTGTTGTGAAGGCAATAAATTTCCCAATAACTGTATTTTCAAGCGCAGGTGGTTCCCACAGAATTTTAATGGAATTGCTGCTATTTTGAATGGAAGAATTTGTCATTATTATTAACTTTCATCTTTTATAATTTTAATTCATATAATACGTATATTATATATAAAGTTTGCACAGAGCTATAACCACTCGTCAAGAAAAAGCGAATTCAGGTGTAGTACAATTATAAAGAATATTAGAGTATGCTGATTTTTTTTGATTTTTCTGTAAAATTAAAAAGAAAAACTTGATTTTTAGGCAATGAAACCATTATAACAGGCAAGTCTTGAATAAAGCTTTTACGTCCCGTTCGTCTAGAGGCCTAGGACATCGCCCTTTCACGGCGGCAACACGGGTTCGAACCCCGTACGGGACGCCATTAGCTTTTTACCTCCGCAAATGTCCTCATATACAATTTTTTGTAATTTTAAAAAGAATTGAAGATTAAAAAGTCAGACCTTCAATACGAGTAGGAATTTGAACAGTAGAAAAATTATCATAGACTTTTGCGGTAAGATATCCAACTCCCATGCCTCTGCTTAAAGCCCCGACAGCAGCGCCAATCACACCACCGTACCGTTCCCACACCCGGGACAACAGAGTCAATTGTTGCAGATCGGGCAGCAGCTTTAATATCACCCTCCATAAGATCAAACTATATTTCACCGTAAGGCACAACATTTTCATCCAAAGAATAACGAAGCGTTGAAGCTTGCTCAAGTGAAAACGCAGCAATCGCTGCTTGTGCATCAGCTAAACTAAAAGTTTTAGAGCTATGAATATTCTGCAATAAACTACGTGGCATTCCTTCAATATCTCCACCATCCATACTCAGCATCTTTGGTAATTCACTTTGCACATAAACACTATCCGACCTTGCAAACGGAGTGAGTATTTGACTTGGTTTATGCACGTTTTCTATCATAAAACACCATGATATATCATCAACAATACCATTTAAAAAATCCTTAAAAATCTCTTGATACAGACATATCTGTGACGCTTCTGATGAATATATTCCTACACTTTATTTAAAAAGTCAAGGAAAATATTTTTTTAATTATTCAAAATGTATTTTAACTCGCTTTTTTAAAATGAATCTCCTTTAAATAATAGAGACTAGCACCTAACTTTAAATAAGTTAGGAATCAGAGATATACGTAAAATTTCTTCAAGAACAACAACGCCATCCGATAAATTTCCCAAAATCCACAGCGTTTTATTAAGATCACCAAAAGCATTTTCTAATGCATGAACGACAGTTACCGCATATTCTTGCCCATCAAATTCGAAAACAAACTCCTTGAAACCAGCACCGCCACCTCCTGATTTAAAAGTAACACCCCCCCGTTCCTTATCTTCCAGATAGGAATCAACACCGTTTTTTATATATTCAAACGTCATATCAGCCTTTTATTCCTTATTTTCTCCATTATAATATTATCATAACAACTTAACAAATTTATCATAACAACTTAACAAATTTATCATTTCATATTTATCACTTTATGTTATATATAACACTCAAATACCACAGACTATGGCTTACATTTATTAAACACTGCATTAAACAATACTTAATGTAATTGGATACTGGATATCAAATGAGACAAACTATGATAATTTGGATTAAAAATCACTATAAACCTAAAAACTTATTAATACTCTTTCTCGTTTTTAGCTTTTTGCTTGTACGTCCTCATACATCACACGCTGTCAATGATGATGCTAAAGCTGTTTTAGGAGGTATGCTAGGTGCTTTTATTGTTGAAGGCATAAAAGAAGTTAATAAACAAGAACCACAGCAGCAGCAACAGCAACAGCAAAATATAAATTGGAAAAATACAACACAACAACATACTCCATCAAAGAATAATACGAATTCTCCAGAAGCTTTAAAAGAAAAAGAGCGCAACAAAAAAATTCAAAAACTTCTTTCTAAAATAGAGTTTTACAACGGGTCATTTGACGGGATAGCCGGTGCAGGAACTCAATCTGCTATTAAAGATTGGGAAATAGAATTTGATCAAATAGTAGATGAGAAAATTTCAGATAAAGAAATGATATTGCTTAAAGACACATCAGAAAAGAATTTCAATAATAAAATAGAATATAAAATTTCTGAAGCTCAAGGTTTTTCAAATAGAGAAGAATACGCAGCAGCAAAAAGTAGTAAAGTACAAATTTTCTTAACTGATATTGATGCTTTTTTAAAAACATATGAAGATGATATTGATTTTAAAATGCTTGCTACTAATCTAAAAATGCTTCAAAAAACAAAACATGGAAAATGGGAACAAGAATATCAAACTTTTTTGAACGAACTGAAAGACTACTTTTATGATCTTGATGGTTTTAATGATTTTCAAAAAGAACAAGAACAACAACGTGTTGTTGATACAGCAGAGAACATAAAAAAAATGCTGTCTGAAATAAAAAACATTTATGCTTTCTCAGATCATTATTTAAAAAATAATATAATGGATGAACGATCTATAACTTTATCCGAAGCTCTACAAAAACTTGCCTTCAATGAAGCTTCAGAACTAAAAGAAAAAGAACTTTCAGAATTACTAAATGAAGCAAAAACACAAATTCAAAAAGCAGGATTATCAATGAAATTCTCATCATGGGAACGAGAAAAAGAACAAGAAAATAATTCAGAAAGTGATTCAAAAAATATAAAGTAGATAAGCCTTGTTAAAGGAATCCAAGTACTAGCCTTTTCGCATCTTTAGGAAGGTAACTGTAAAGAAACGCTGTTTTTTAAGTTAATATCTTCTGCCACTATTTAATACACCCTATTATTTAGTCAGACTTAATCTGTGTCTCCCCAGACATCATTTATGTAAAATATACTATAGAACCCTCTGCAAAAGCCCTTCAAATCCTGTAGTATTAATCTCATGCAAAGAAGTATGAGGTACAAAATGAAACGCAAAGAATTAAGGATTGAGAAATTCTTAAACGAGATGGATGCTGTTGTTCCGTGGAGGAATCTGGTGAAGACAATAAAGCCTCATTATAAGTCTGAAGGTGGCCGTCCTCCTCACGATTTGGAATTAATGTTGCGGATACATTTTCTTCAATTGTGGCATAATT
>JAGLMC010000010.1 GCA_023140215.1 Alphaproteobacteria bacterium | reverse complement strand
TTTTCATGAATAGAAAATACGCTTGAATTCACACTCTATCTCTTTTAAGTTTTAGATTAAAAATATAATTAAGTATTGATTTAGAACTTTGAAAAACGATTACATTTTTACATCATAGATATCTATGAGAAATTTGTCTATAAAATCCTCTTGTTATGTGTCGGATATAGTGTAAAAAACGTGTTGACTCCTACAAAAATCACTGATAGGTTGACAATCAATATTGCAATGCAATATACAAGAAGTAGAGTTCTTTTTAAGAGCTTTGTGGATTGTTAACCTTGGGTAGCTGTGTATTTAATTTTTTAATAGCTGTGTACAATATTGCCGGTTAGTTATGATGGCATTTAGAAATGGGAACTTTGATAATGGATCAAAAAACGAAAAAAACATCACAAAAGGATACTGTTAATAAAACAGCTTCCAATATAAAGGCAGTAGCAAAAACTGAGACTGTTAAACTTGTGGTGAATAAAGGAGAGGACGTGGTAAAAATCGTACCTAAAAATTCTTCTCCTGATAAAGCTGCACTGAAGAAGGCAACCACATCTAAGACTCCTGAAAAGAGTGTAAGTAAAGCTAAACCTGCTAAAAAGTCACCTAAGAAAATTAAGGCTTCGAAGGCAAAAAAGGCAATTAAGAAAGCAATAGTAATACCAAAACAAGCGTCAAAGGCAATTCCGAAAGGTGCAGCATTTGGAGCAAATACATTAATCAATGATACTATGGAGAAAATGATGACAAAAGGACCAATACAATTTGATAAATTAGCGCAAGAAGCTTCTGACTTTGGCCGTGATAATGTTGAGGCTTTAATTAAGTCCAGCACAATCTTTGCAAAAGGTTTTGAAGATATTATTCGTACAACTATGTCACTGGCTCAAACTTCTGCTGAAAAACGATCTCAGCTTGTTAAAGAAGCTATGACAACAAAAAGCGTTGATGAATGGGCTGATATGCAAAATAAAATGGCACAAGAAGGTTATGAAGATTTTGTTGCGAATGCTACAAAAATTTCTGAACTTAGCTCTAAATTGCTTACAGAGGCTTCAGAGCCAATTAGCTCACAAGTGACTAAAGCAACTAATAAAGCTACTAAAGCAACTAAAAAAGCTGCTTAATAGTTTATTGAACTGATAATTTAAAAAGCCCTGCTGCTTTGTGTTTGCGGGGCTTTTTTTATGTTTATTTTTAAATTTAGTTTGCAAAGTAAATAATATAGGAAAAAATTTTAGTTATTATATTTTTCGTACCCAAATGTGTTGAGGTAGTATAATATGACCTCTATAAATAAATACAATTGGGGCGGAAATCCTGCTGTAGATGAAATTAGATCCTTAATGGTCGAAACTTCACTGAGGGGTTAGAGTGTCTAAGGGGTTTCTTATGCTGCAAGCCTATTTTGATGAGAGTCAGAAAGACGATATGTTTGTTTTGGCCGGGTATCTTTCAAATAAAGATAGCTGGGATAAATTTACCAGAGAGTGGCAAGAGCAACTTAAAATCGTTAGAAGCATTGCTTATAAGGCTAGTAGAGGATGGCAAACTCCAAGTAGAATTAGGCGGTCTAAGAAGTTTTATAAAATTATTGAAGACAATGTTTTGATTGCTGTCTCTTGTATTATAAATACTAAAGAATTACAGACGGCTGTAGATGGTATGAATATAGATATTTACCCATTCCTAATTAAACAACTGAAAAACCCTTATTATGTTGCTTTTAAAGCTGTGATTTCCGGGTTACTAAAAAGAGAAAAAGAGTTTAATTTGAGTCATAGAGTGGAGTTTATTTTTGATGAAAAAACCGAAAAGAACTTACTTATTAATGGATGGGATAATTTTTTAAAAACCGGGCCTTCGCACATTAAGCATTTAATAAAAGGCAGGCCTATATGGTGTAGTGATAAGGAAGTTCTCCCTTTACAGGCTGCTGATTTGTGGGCTTATTGTGTTAGGTATTGGGAGGAAGAACAGATACCTTGGCAAAATGGACTACCGTATCCTTTGGAAAAAAGAAACTTGATACCTGGACTTCATCAAACTATTGATATTAAAGGATACATTGAGAGTATTGATAGGCAAATAAGTACCAATTCGAAATTTATTGCTTCCTTTAGCTCTGAGTAATTTCTTCCATGAATCTATCAAATATCTTGCTCGATTTATCGCATTTGGTTTTATGGGCATATTTAATAAACCGCTCCTTTTGAGCAAAGTATGTTTTTTTACAAATTTATGCGCTATTTTTTCACTATGAAAATGTTTATCCGCTAATGTAGACATTAGTTTTTTCCTTATGTAGTTAATATAAGGATACGTCAAATATATAATATAGGAAAATAATCCTTGACATTTAATTAAATTTATGTCAGGAATATAAATAGAAGGAGCCGGACTCTAAATTTTATCCAGCTAATGCTTTTTTCTCAAGATCAATAGGAACTTTATGGCCTGCACCGGCGATATTTAAGTGATCGTGTACATAATCAATGAGTGTATCTGTATAGCCGTGGAAGAAATGATTAGCAGCATCAATGATACGATAATCAATTCTAATACCTTTCTGCTGATATAATCTTTCAATAAAATCTTGAACAGATTCTTCGTCTACAACATCATCACGGCGTCCTTGTACAACCAGTCCGGATGTCGGGCAAGGTGCAAGAAAGCTAAAATCTTCCGTATTTGTTGGAGGAGCAATAGAGATAAAGCCTTCGATTTCAGGGCGACGCATTAAAAGCTGCATGCCGATCCATGCGCCAAATGAAAAGCCGCCAACCCAGACATAGGGTGCATTTGGATTAATGCTTTGCATCCAGTCAAGAGCGGAAGCAGCATCACTTAGCTCACCTTCGCCACGATCAAATATACCTTGCGATCTTCCAACGCCACGAAAATTAAAACGTAGTGTAGAGAATCCACGTGCTGTAAATGCTTGAAACATCATATAAGTAATCTTATTATTCATTGTCCCTCCATGTTCAGGACTGGGATGAAGAATAAGAGCTAGTGGTGCATTTTTTGTTTCTGAATGTGAATAACGCCCTTCAAGACGACCCGCAGGGCCATTGAGAATAATTTCAGGCATATATACCTCTTTTCGCTTTTGTTTAGTTATTTATTATTTTATTTTGAGCAAAAAAGATAATTTCTTTTTTTTGCGCTTTTAATCTTTCGTCTGATGGTATATTAAATTTAGTATAGAAAGTCTACAAAATAATCATAAGTCATTGATTGAATTGTGGATAATAAGATTTTTCATTACTCTCATTTTTTAAAGACTTTATAATTTAGTGGACAATTACCCACTTATGGAAATGCATATATTTTTGTGCGGGTAATAATATGGCAATTTCAGATGTATCTGATATGTCTAATAGAGAGTTTAAAGAAAGTCTGAGTACATGAATCAAATAAAGCTAACAACACGTGGGCAATATGCTGTTATGGTTATGTTGAAACTTGCAAAAGCAAATCATAATCAACCAATTCCACTTTCGGATATAGCGGATAAAAGTGAAATTTCCTTATCATATCTTGAGCAATTAGTATCCGGTTTACGGCGACATGATCTTGTTAAAAGTCATCGTGGCTCCGGTGGTGGCTATGTATTATCAAGACATGCTGATAAAACTATTATTGCTGATATTTTGCTTGCTGCTGAAGATAATACATCGGTAAAACGAAAATCTTCTAATAAACAAAAAGTCAATAATTGTGAACAAACACAAAGACTTTGGACATATATGGAAAAACAACTTTATATTACATTGAGTGATATTTCTTTAGGTAATGTATTGCGCGGTGATTTGTCATTTTAATATAGAGCTTTCTTTCTTTTAACTCAAAAAAATAAAATGTTTGCATGCAGTGCAAAAATCACGTAACAATATTTCCTATGAAGGATGTTTTAAATATTGCTCTTAATGCTGTACTCGTGGCGCTTCCGGAGGCGCTACGCGGGTAAAAGCTATTTTAGAGCAAACCGTAAGCGCCCTGGCTAGAAGCCGGGGTTTTTTATTGTTTAAGCTCTTCTTACAAAAAAGCGCATAAAGAAAGGCACATAGAGTGAGAATAGAGATAAAAAAAGGAATAAAATAATGGGCACAACCAAAGTTAAGAAATCGAACAAAACGAAACATTCTGAAAAAATGAATGGTGCGGAGCTTATTATTAAAGCTCTAGGTGAACAGGGTGTTGAAGTAATTTTTGGTTATCCGGGTGGTGCAGTGCTTCCTATTTATGATGCTATTTATCAGCAGGATAAAATTAAACATGTGCTTTGTCGTCATGAACAAGGCGCAACACACGCAGCAGAAGGATATGCGCGATCAACCGGTAAGGTTGGCGTAGTTCTTGTAACTTCAGGGCCGGGGGCAACTAATGCTGTTACCGGCTTGACTGATGCAATGCTGGATTCTATTCCTATTGTTTGTCTGACTGGACAAGTCCCGACTTTTCTTATTGGAACTGATGCTTTTCAAGAGGCTGATACTACCGGTATTACACGTCCCTGCACTAAACATAATTATTTAGTCAAAGATGAGAATGACATTCCGGATATTATATATGAGGCTTTTCATGTTGCCCGTAGCGGACGACCCGGCCCTGTTGTTATAGATATTCCAAAGGACATACAATTTAATTTAGGTAATTATAAATCTCAAAATGATAGCTTTAAAATTTCTTATCATCCACAAACAGATCCCGAAATGGACTCTATAAAAGCTGCTGTTGAACTAATGGCGAGTGCTAAAAAGCCAATTTTTTATACAGGCGGCGGGATTATTAATGCAGGATCAAACGCTAGTGAAATACTACGCGATCTTGTTCACGAAACAGGATTTCCGATTACATCAACCCTTATGGGCTTGGGTGCATATCCTGCCTCTGATAAGCAATGGCTTGGTATGCTTGGTATGCACGGTACATTTGAATCTAATTGGGCAATGCATGATTGTGATGTAATGATTTGTATAGGTGCAAGATTTGATGATCGTGTTACCGGAAATCTTGATAAATTCTCGCCACATTCAATTAAAATTCATATTGATATTGATTCTAGCTCAATTAATAAAAATGTTCCTATTGATATTCCAATTATTGCAGATGCCGGAAAAGCCATGAAAGCTATTTTACAAATCTGGCGTGAGAAAAAGCATAAAGCAGATAGTAAATCCATGACAGCATGGTGGAATCAAATTGATGAATGGCGCGCTAAAAATTGTTTAGCCTATAAGCAGGATAGCCAGATTATAAAACCACAATATGCTCTTGAACGCTTGCGGCATTTTATACAAGCTGATGCACGCGAAACATTCATCACCACAGAAGTTGGACAGCATCAAATGTGGGCGGCTCAATTTTTACAATTTGAAGAGCCAAACCATTTTATGACTTCCGGCGGACTTGGTACAATGGGATATGGATTTCCAGCAGCCATTGGTACACAAATGGCGCATCCGGACGCACTGGTTATAGATGTTGCCGGTGAAGCTTCAATTCTGATGAATATTCAAGAAATGAGTACAGCCGTACAACATGAACTTCCGGTAAAAATCTTTATTCTCAATAATCACTGGATGGGCATGGTAAGACAATGGCAGGAACTTTTGCATGGTAAACGCTATTCAAATAGCTATACGGAAAGTCTTCCGGACTTTATTCGTTTAGCTGAGGCTTACGGTGGAGTTGGTTTGCGTGCCCAGACACCGGATGAGCTTGATGATGTAATTAAAGAAATGCTGAAAACTGATTGTGTTACAATTGTCGATGTTTGTGTAGATCAAAAGGAAAATTGTTTTCCGATGATTCCATCCGGCAAAGCTCATAATGAAATGATTTTATCTCCGGATTCCAAGCAATTTGATAAGAAACTGGTTTAATATAGTCATTTTCATTTACTGTTTGAAATCTTTTTATGATATGATATTTCTTGTATATAAGTATTTAATAAAAGGATTGGGAATAGCCTATGGAACTGACTGTTCATGGAAAACAGATTGATGTTGGAGATGCTCTGCGCACTCATGTCACAGATAAAATTGAAGATCTTAATCAGAAATATTTTGATCATGCTGCCTTTGCAACTGTAATATTTTCACGCGAAGGACACGGACGCAAACAAACAAAAACGCATATTCAAATTCAGCTCGGTAAAAACATAATGGTTATGTCTGATGCAGTTGAGAATGATCCTTATGTATCGTTTGAAGCCGCGGCTAACAAAGTTGCAAAACAGCTTCGCCGCTATAAAAGAAAGCTTCGTGACCATCATGACCGTATGGAGGCTACATCTGAACAAGATATTATTTTAGCGCGTGATTATGTATTGAAAGCCGCATCCGAACAAGATGATGAGCCGGAAGAAATAAAAGATCCGGTTATTATTGCAGAAATGACAACAAATGTGCAAACCATGAGCGTATCAGAAGCCGTAATGCGTATGGATTTATCAGGAGATCAAGCCCTGATGTTTAGTAATGCATCACATGGACGACTGAATGTTATTTACCGTCGTTCTGATGGAAATATTGGTTGGATTGATCCTGAAAATAACACTTAAAAAATCATAATAAGATTTCATAATTGTTTAGTTAAAAACTTTTTGAAATATTTTTAATTTCTTTATTTATTAATTCGAGATCTTCGCTACGAGATAGACGATGATCTCCATCATCTATGAAAATAACATCAACATTCGAGCTTGTAAGTGCTTTTTGAATCTTAATTGTAGTTTCCCATGAAACTTCTTTATCTCGCATTCCTTGAATTAAGCGTATAGCAAAATCCGAGTCTAAACCTTTATCAAAGAACAAATGTTTTTTAGCTTCTTCGTGAAAAACTTTTGTGTAAATATATGACTCATCATTATAATCATTGAAAATTTTAACGCGTCCATCATTCATTAATGTTTTTCTTTGTTCGGGAGTTAAGATTTTACTATAAATTTCTTCGGTAAAATCCGGTGCTGCTGCAATGCCAACTAAACCATGAATAAGCTTTTTGCGTTTTTGTGCTATTAAAAGCGCTATCCATCCGCCCATAGAAGAACCAACCAGCACAACTGAATCTTTAATAATATGATCCAGAATTGCGAGCGCATCATCTTTCCACATACCGATAGTTCCATCTTCAAAGCTTCCTGCGGATAGGCCATGACCACTATAATCAAGTCTGATATACCCTTGACCGCGCTCACGGCACTTTTCTTCAAAATACGTAGCTTTACAGCCATTCATATCTGAACGATAACCACCTAAAAACATGACAATAGGAGAAGATTTATTTTTTTCAGTCGCAGGAGAATATACATATGCTAACCTATTCTTATTTGGTCGCTCCAAATATTGAACATCCATATATTTATTTCCTTTTTATAATTCATATTTTTTACAAGAAGTAACGGTTATCTTGCCTATTGGACTTTCTAACATTATAGATAGTGATCTGAAACTAACCAATTATATAATTTTGCTTAAATATGAACAAACATCAACAACAACAACCTGTTATTATGCAGATTATCCCTGAACTGGGGCCGGGAGGTGCAGAGCAGGGATGTATTGATATTGCAGCAGAACTTGCCGCCGGTGGAGCTCAAGCAATTATTGTATCTCATGGCGGAGTCCGTGTGCATGAACTTTCCAGATTTGGAGTAGTTCATATTGATATGCCCGTACATAGTAAAAATCCATTGATTATGTGGCAAAATGCACAAAAATTACATAAATTAATTGAACGTTATAATGTAAATATTGTTCACGCTAGAAGCCGTGCGCCCGCATGGAGTGCATGGCACGCATGTAAAGGAACAAATGCACACTATATGTCTACATGTCATGCACCGTACAATATTAATAATAATCTTAAACGCTTTTATAATAGCTCTATTGCGCGTGGAGAGCGTGTAATAGCAATTTCCGGTTATGTAGCTAATTATTTAAAACAAAATTACCGAATTGATGATTCAAGGATTCGTATTATTCACCGTGGAATCCAGTTAGAGCGCTTTCATCCTACAACCGTTACGCCTGAACGGCTTATTACGCTGTCCAAAGAATGGCGTATTCCTGATGGTGCTAATATTGTTATGTTGCCGGCACGTATTACTAGATGGAAAGGACACCATATTTTAATTGAAGCTATGGCAAGGCTTAATCGTAAAGATCTCTTTTGCGTTATAATTGGTTCAGATCAAGGGCGCAGCGAGTATAGAAAAGAGCTGGAAAAAACTATTCAGGAAAAAGGTCTTGGAGGACAAGTTCGTCTTGTTCATCATTGTATAGATATGCCGGCCGCTTATATGCTCAGTACTGTTGTTGTTTGCGCATCTACAGATCCTGAAGGTTTTGGACGTGTACCTGTTGAAGCACAAGCTATGGGTCGTCCGATTATCGCAACAGATCATGGTGGGGCACAAGAGACAATTATTCGCGGACAAACAGGATGGTTAGTCCCTCCTTCAGATTCGGTGGCTTTGGCCAATGCTATCGAAGAAGCTCTATCTTTAACCGGAAACCAACGTGTTATTTTAGCGACAAGAGCTATGTCTCATATCGCGGATAATTTTACCCGTGAACAAATGGCAGATAAAACTCTTGATGTATATGCAGAACTTTTAAAAAGTAAAATTCACACGATCCAAAATCATCAGCAGCCTTTTCACGATCAAGGACAAAAAGCTATAAATCCTGTAGGTGAATAATATTATGGCTAAAAACAAAGAAAAAATATTGGTAATTAAACTTGGTGCGCTTGGTGATTTTATTCAAGCACTTGGAGCAATGGCAGCTATTAGAAAACATCATGCAAATGCTGAAATTACACTTTTAACAACTGAGCCTTTTAAAGAATTTGCAAAAGCTTCTAACTATTTTGATTATATCTGGATTGATAAACGGCCTAAATTTTTTAATATTAAGGGTTGGCTGGATTTAAGAAAACGCCTTAATGAAGCTCATTTTGACCGTGTATATGATTTACAAAACAATGATCGCACCTGTTTATATTTCAAGCTTTTTAAAAATAAGAATAAACCTGAATGGGTAGGAATTGCTAAAAATGCATCGCATAGAAATCTTTCCTTGGATAGAACGGCCGGTCTGGCTTTTGACGGTCACGTACAAACACTGAAGCTTGCAGGTATAGAAAATATAGAGATAGATAAGCTTGAATGGGTTAAGGCTGATATTTCTAATTTTGTTTTAGAAAAACCATATGCGCTATTAATACCCGGTAGCGCACCTATGCATCCGGAAAAACGTTGGCCGTCTAGCCATTTTGCTACTATTGCGACGATGTTAGATAATGCAGGATATCAGCCAATTATATTAGGTACAGCTATTGAGAAGAATATTGCAAAGGAAATTATAGAAATATGCCCAAGGGCTATTGATTTTACAGAACAAACCTCTTTGGCACAAATTATAGTTCTTGCAAGAGGCGCTAATGTTGCTATTGGCAACGATACAGGCCCTATGCACTTAATTGCATCAACAGGCTGTCCTTCTATTCTTTTATTTTCCAAACACAGTAATCCAAACCGTCATGCACCTAAAGGAAAGCATGTAACAATTATTCAGGAAGATAATTTAGAAAATCTAAATCCAGAAAAGATTATTATACATATTAAGTAATGCTGGTTAAATAATACTGATAAAAATTATGATTTATCAGAGGTTTTATCTAAAGATAAAATACAAAACACAATTAAAAGAATAAAGCTGCCAATCCACCAGCCTTGCCATAAACCATAGGTTACAACCGCTAGTGTTATACAGGCCATAAATGCCGGTAGGCATTGTCTTGCATTTTTACTGCTAAGTTTGCTTATATTAAAAAATATCCAGATAAAAAAGCTATTACTCAGTAAAATTCCAAGAATGCCAAATTCTATCCATATTTGAAGAACAAAGTTATGAGGATGCAAAATTTGTGTTGTCGGGTGATATATACGAGCCGTATCGAAATCCTTCATAGCTTTTGTTGCTTCTACACCAAAGCCTAAAAGTGGATTTTCTAAAGCGCGTCTAGCTACAAAATCCCATATTTCCATGCGTCTGTCTGCATAACTATGATGAAGCCATTCATGTTCCCCAATCATCTCTGGAAAGGTATTAAATAATCCTTGGGCAATCCACGGTGCGCTTATCATGCATATAACAAATAGCCCCATGAGTGCGTACCATGCTGTTTTTATATGATATGGAAAGAAGAAAAATATAACCCCTACAACAAAACATAAATGCGCAGCCTGACTTTCAGTTTTGTATATGATAGCCAATGTTGATATTAATAGAGCTGCTAAAAGCCAAAGCCTGTCCGGTCTTTGCTTTTGTTTATATACAAGGGGCAGGGTAACGAAAACGCTTAGCATGAATATGGCAATTCCACGATTAAGTTTTGAAAGATTAAATGGATCTTCCACGGAGAAGCTATGAAAAATATGATAAATGGGAGCTTGTAAATATAGCTCAAAGGTCAATAAAATGCCCATGATAACAACAATCCACGGGAAAACTTTTTGAAAAAACAAGCGCGCTGTTTGATCGAGAGAAAGTACCATGCTTATTAGTAATGCTCCGGACGTGAGGAGTATAATAAGCTTGCTTCCACGCTCAATTGATATTTCAGGGTTTACCGCCCATAAACTACTTAAAATTGCTAATCCGGCAAATACAAAAGCCCAACCAAAAGCATATTTGGAAAAATACGGCCATATCTTAAAAACGATACGATAAGTAATTAAGCTAACAAACGCAATTACAATAGGAGCAAATCCGAGAATACGTGGCAGACTAACGGTTACAAGCAATAAAGCAAAAAGAGAAATAATGAGGCTGTGTTTGTAAAAATTTGTAGCGTTCATAGAAAAGAACTAACTTGTTAGTGATTTATTGTGTAGTTATTTTAGAGTATGAGGCACTATTTTTTCAATGGCTCCGGATAAATACGAATCACTTTATTATCAATTAAATCATCACCTGAATCATCAACCAAGTTTTCCTGTTCTTCTTTTATATCATTCTCAATATTAATTTCTGAAATTTCCGAGGTCTCAGTCTCTTCTTCATCTCCGGCAGCAGGTTCTATATTACTAATATTAAAAACTGTAGTTGAGTCTAAAGTATCTCTTAATGCAAAGGGAGGCTCATTACCAAAACGCTGACCAAATTCATCGGCAATGGCGTTATTTGTAAAACCAAAAACTAAAACCGCTATTATTAATCTCATTTCGTGCATCCCCACTTTTAAAAAATATCCATAGAACTCTGTAAGAAACTTAAATCTAAAATCTTTATATGTCTATATATGGCTCTGTCATAGCAGGTTTTTCATATTATAGCAAAGAAAAATAATCACAGATTGTTAAATTTTTATAAGCTACTTAATATGCCATTGAGCTTGTTTACGATAAATTGTTGAAGGGGAAATTTCGAGGACTTCTGCTGCGCGTGGTATATTTCCGTCACAAAAAGCAATTACTGTTTCAATGTAAATACGTTCCATCTCTGCCAGAGTTTTAATTTCAGTATCTACCTGTTTGGATGTTTTATATCCGGCGGCTAAGTAAAGTGCATCGCTCATTGTGATTATAACCTCAATATATCATTACGGCTATTTTATGCACAATCTGTTCAAAGTTCTAAATATTCTCAATATCGGATGACATATGTATGACATCATACGGGGACACATTAACTTATGTGCCCCCGTTATTTCGATCTTTAAAGTATAATGTGAAAGCTAATATTTAGTCACGTCCACCGAATAAGCGAAGCAACATCATAAACAGGTTAATAAAATCAAGATACAGGCTCAATGCACCCATAATAGCCATCTTGGTTAGACTGTCATGACCGTAAGATGCATTATATGTTTCTTTAATACGCTGAGTGTCCCAAGCCGTTAGACCGGTGAATATAACTACTCCGGCGCATGAAATTATAAAATGCATCATGGTTGACTGCATAAAAATATTTACAACTGATGCTATAATGATACCGATTAGTCCCATGAACATGAAAGAACCCATGGAAGTCAGGTCTTTCTTTGTTGTATAGCCGTATATTGATGTAGCAGAAAACATGCCGGCAGTAATAAAGAATACACGCGCAATGCTCTCCGTTGAATACATCATAAAGATTGATGATAAGGAAATTCCAAACAAGGCTGTGAGAGTTAGATATAATCCGGCAACCATACCAATTGACATACGTTGAACTTTAGATGGTGTTAAACCGAAGAAAACAATGCCAAGCGGTGCTAAAATAACAGGCCAGCGTATCATTGGGTTTGTATAATAAAGCTTAAAAAGCTCTTCTGATGTGCCAACGGCAAAGGCCAATAGTCCGGTTAGTACAAGACCAATAGCCATCATATTATAGACACGCTGCATGTGTGTGCGCAGTCCTACATCAATTGTAGTATCACGCGGTGCTGCAAATGTATTGCGATCATGTTGCATATTTATATTTCTCCAAATTATATAAAAATACATTATATAACCTAATTGAAGAAAATATCAAAGAATCAAATATAGTTGTTTGTTTTTTGCTGTGTTCTTTCGACACGCTCAAAATAGTATTGGGGCGCAGCGCACGTAATACGCTTTTATTTGTTATGTTTTGTGTTTATGACTTGTAGTTCGCTGATGATATCGGGATATTTTATGAATATTCTTCTATAAGAGATTTCATTTCATCTTTTGATAAAATATCTTTGTTTAAACCTTGAATGTTCCAAAGACCCTGTCTTATGAGTGGGTTTTAATGTTTTAATCCAAGCCAAGATTTTGATGGAAAACATTTTTCACAAGCCGTAATTGTTGATAATAATCCTTCCTCAATCCTAAGCCTTTCTGCTTTTTCATCAACTTCAAAAACGACAAAAGAGAAATTATCAGCTATATATTGCGTAACTCTTTCTTCAGTTTCTGCCTGCTTTTCGAAATCAATAATATTCTTATATTTTTCGCGGTTTGCTTTTGTTGTTGAATCTAAATTCCATTGCTCAAGAAAAGGATTATCGGCAAGTAAACACCTGCCTATATGTTTTCTGAAAACGCTTCTATCCTTTTTGGGCTTATAGAGATGTTCAAAAATGCGCTTTCCTAAATTATTTTGCCCTGTATGGGTTCCTACACGAACGATACGATCAGTGCCGTGTGCCGTTTCGCCTTTTTCAAAAACCATATAAATACCGTTTTTAGGCAACTCTTCCGTTGAAGAATTATGGCTAAATTTTTGTAACCCATTTGCCCACTCATGCAATATTTGACACGCTTCACTCATTGATTTGCGCCTTTAGCCATTGCAATTGTTTTCCAAACACTAAACCTTCCATAGGCAAGCTATAATGTTTAAGAGCAGGGATTAAATTTTCTCTATATTCTTTTCCAGCTAAAAATATAAAATTATCAACCTCAAAATTAGTTTTCTTTTTAAGCTTGCTTAGTACGCTTTTAGCCCATTCTTCTCGATCTTTCTTGTACATCTTTTTAAGAGTTTTCTCATACGGTTCAATAACATCAGATAATTCTAAAAGACCATATTTGGCAGATAAAATAAAAATGTGAGATGGTTTTTGATTTTTTGCATATTGCAACATTTTTTTAAAAAGTGAACTGACATACATATCTTCAGCACAACAACTTTGAGATTGTTTGGATTTTACACAAGACAATAAATATATTTCAGACACAGCGACTCCTCTATTTTTTAACTTTCCTCCACAATACCAAATTTCTCACCATTTTCACTATGAATCACTTTTTCCCAGTGCCGAACTTGTTTGTGAGTCATTAGCATCATTGTTTTTTCTTTTATAATGGTGACAATGCAGTTGTTCATGATTATGTTAGAAAATAAATACAAATGAATATACAATTTTTTTATGGAGATCACATGAAACTGGTAATGCTTGCAAGTATTTTTATTTTCAATCTTTTTTTATCGGGAAATTATCAGGCTAAAGCTCAAGAAGCACTACCTGCTTTGCCTGTACCAATACAAAATCTTGTTGATGAAGGTGCTCAGATCAGATATTTGGGTCAAGAATATGGCTTTAATTCATGGCTCACCATCAAGAATGGGCAAGAGCAGTATTTTTATGTGTTGCCGGATGGCAGTGCTTTTGTCATGGGCGTATTATTTAATAATAAAGGAAAGCTTATTACGGTAAATCAGGTTGCGCGTTTGCGTGAACAGGGCGATACCTTACTGGATTCTCTGGTTTCTGATTTTCAGGGAATGAATAATACCCGCGCTTCAAAAACAAAAGCATTTGAATTTAAACCACCTGCTGAACAGCTTTATCATAATATTGAAAATAGTAATTGGATTGGATTAGGGCAGCTTGGCGCACCTGTTATTTATACTTTCGTTGATCCTCAATGTTCTCATTGCCATGCTTTTATTAATGATTTTCGCGGTGATTTGTTGAAGAAGGGAAAAATTCAAGTGCGGATAATTCCTGTTGGCTTTAAAGATAAAGCACGCGCTCAGGCTGCATTTTTGATGGCAGCGCCTAATCCACAACAGCGTTGGTTTAATCATATGGATGGAGATTTATCCGCATTACCTGCAAAAAGTGAGATTAATCAACAGGGTGTACAGCGTAATTTAGCTATTATGCAAGCTTGGAAATTCCATGTTACGCCTATGATTATATATCGTGCAAAAGACGGTAGTATAAAGATTATTCGCGGACGACCTAAAGATTTACATGGAATGATTGCAGATATTGGCGCTAGAAGTTAAGGTTAAAGGTGCTTTATGTCGACATTCATCTTTGACATCTTTATATTAAATCATCTAGATAAACTTAATTATAATCTTAAAAGCAGTTAAATTAGAGTATGGATCAACGCGCTGAATATTTAGTCCAAGTTCTTGAGAAAATAGGATCGCCATTAATGGCTTCTATTACGGCTGCTGCGCGTAATGAAACCGATCAAGAAAGTGCTCAAAATATGGCAGCACTTTTGGCTAAATCTGTACAGGCCGGTGTTGATATGGCAAATGCGGCAGAACTGTCTTCTGCCGGTATTCAGGATGATTCTTTACGTGTTGCACTTACGGCGCTGGCAAGTCCTTTAGTTGCCGGTATTTTTGAACGAACTGGAAAATTACCGGCAGATGTTGACCTTAAAAAGATCACAGCAGCTCTTCAGGCTGTTTTAAGTTTTTCTGATAATTTTACTCCAGACTCAAAAAATATACAGCGCTTGAATACTTTGGATGCCAGTGGGCAAGATGTTGATTTATTACAGATTAATGTACAATATATTCAAGCTGTTATTCCGGCTATTAATGCAGTCGCAGCTTTTTCATTTGGACAATCAGAACAAAAATTACTTATAGAGATTGTGAGTAAATTACTCGTTAAAGCTTCTGCTGTAAGAATTTCAGTTTTAGGTGATTTATCTAGTGAAGATGAAAAGCGTGTTGATCTAGCACTATTGCGTTCTCTTACCGAGATTTATACTGCTTGCCATGAATCGGAAACACACCGATTAATGACAATGGATGATGAAGAGCGCTCTAACCAACCACAAGCTACAAGTGGAGGTTTGGCACTTGATAATGTTTGGAAAATTTTTGATTTGCGTGTAGCAATGCTTGAATCTTTGGCAGAAAATACATTGCCCATAACCAAAACTTCATCAAGTAAAACACCTGTTGTATCTGATAAACAGCCGGAGTCTCCTGCTATAGTGCAAGATTCTGTTAAAGAAGAGCCGGTGACTATAGTTGAAGAACCAGCGAAACAAGAAGAAAGTCTGCTGAAAACAACTGTAAATCCAATGGCTATGTTTGCAAAGCCAAAAAAAGATAATGATAACGTTGATGGCGATGAATCGTAAAGATTTGCCCAAATAATAAAGATATTATGAAATAGGAGCTTTATATAGAAAATGGCCGCTAGTAAAATTCTTGCAGCATGCCTGATGCTTGCCTCACAGACATATTCTGTTCCCCCTGCCGTTCTTGTTGGCATCTATAAGGCAGAAGGAGGAGCAGTCGGGCAAGAAGTTAAAAATACCAATGGATCATATGATCTGGGGCCAATGCAAATTAACACTATTTGGCTTCCTGAACTTGCTGATAAATGGGGCGTTAATCAAAAAACAGCACATAAGTGGGTGCGTGATGATGCTTGTACTAATATTGGTGTGGCTGCATGGATATTAAAAGGGCATATTAATGAAACAGGAAGCTTGTCTCAGGCCATTGCTCATTATCATTCTCGTACAAAGCATCATGGAATCCGTTATCAAAAGAAAGTTCTTTCAATTTTAAAAGAAAATGGCCTTACCAAGACTTCACGTTAAACTGTTCTGGGGGCAGTTTGGAAAGGTGTCTTGCGATCATCTTTTTAAGCCGTTAGTCTTAGTAAAAGGGACATATGTTTAAAGGTCTAAAAAGTGCGGTCTTATAAGGTTTAAGTAAAATGATTCGTTTTTCTTCCATTTTTTGTGTTTTGTTTTCCATTTTTATTGTAACAGGGTGTGGGTCTATCACTAAATCCACTAGATCTAGT
>JAGLMC010000001.1 GCA_023140215.1 Alphaproteobacteria bacterium | reverse complement strand
TTTTCTATTTCTTTGGCTATTTCCGGATTTTCAGTAATTAGCTTTGCCATATCAAGTGTGGCGTTTTCCGAGTGTAAAAGATTGTTGTTGCAATTCTCAATTATTGTTGTTGGTTTTTCACCGTTTGTTTTATTGGTGATACGATCAAGAATAAAATCCAAAAAGCTCATACCTTGAAGTTGAAGTGTGTTGGATAGCGTAGTCTTACCACCAGTTTTAATCTGGTCATTCATTGCCGTATGCGTTGTATGGAATGTTTCTATGCTCATTTTTGTCTCTTTGTTGTCTTCCTACGCTGTTTCATTAATTCCAATAGATATGCGTTTATTCTTACCTTTTTTAATAGTTCCGCATTTGTCATAGCTGAGTCTGATATCTTTGTTAGCTGCTTCTTTTGCAGCACGTCTAATTGTGCCGTTAAGTCGATTAACACAGCGTTGCATGCGCTCAAGAGCATCTTTGTTTTGTTTTGTAATGGTTGAAAATTCTTTTTGTGTAGCGGCTAATTGTTCTTTTTTCTCAGTAGAAATATGTTTCATCTCATCCTTGCGTTTTAGTAGAGATTCAACACCGGATTGGTAGTGATTTGCAGCTTCAAACTTTTGTTCTTGAAGGGAAATAAAAGTTTGCGTATCAGCATCAACAAGAGCATCTGTTTCTTGAATATAAAGATTACGGAGAACGCCAATTGAATCCATAACATCCTGAATGGCTATATTGGGGTTTTTAGATAGAGCTGTATTTTTTTGTGACATGGTTAGATTCTTTCTTCATGTGTAATATCAGAGAACTGCATAGGCTTTTTTTGATTAAGTTCTTGAATTGTAAAAAGTGTAGCGTGAGCTTTTTGTTTTGAGTGTTTATGCATTTTGGATACGATAATATTATTCGAGAGAGTTTTTTCCGTTAGCTGTTTTTGAATATCTTCCATTTGATCGAGGAGGGGGCGATCAAGATTACGGAAGTCTTCAAGCCTGTCTCTGAACTCTTTGGAAGCTTTCATGTAGCGTACTGATATAAGTTCTTTTTCATCTTGTAAGATGCTGAACGTAACAAAGTCGCTTTGTATTAGCGCTTGAGTTTCCCTATCGGCAAGAGTGAGCAAGCTTTGGGATATCTTGATAAGTGTCCGGGCGGCTTGTACAGGATTTTCAGGAAGTATGGGATTTTTAGGAAGTTTGTTACGTATTTCTTTATTCATCGAGAGAGTTTCCTTTGATGTTGACTTGTTCTTGTATGCGGATCATTTCTTCTTTGACCTGAGAGGTCAGGCCAATGCTTCCTGTTTGTGAAACCAGCCGTCCATATTCCTGAAGTAAAAGAGATCGAAAAACTTCTTCACCTTTGCCTCCACCAAATGGTGCTTCTGTGCTAATGCCTTCAAACATTGGCTTCATCATTTCAGCAATAAACATTGCTTCAAAGTCCTGAGCAGCACTTTCTATTTTTTCAAGCTCTTTACTTTTTTCAAGTGCTTTTAATCCGTTGGAAACTCTGTTTGTGTCACCTTGAGAAGCATGTAAAAGTGCTAGCGTTGTATTAGACATTAGGTTTTCGGTCATTACATCACCTCAATTTCTGCTTGTAATGCTCCGGCGGCTTTGATGGCTTGAATGATGGTAATGATATCGCGTGGTTGCATGCCAAGGCGGTTTAGACCTGTGACAAGATCTTGAAGGGTTACTCCAGTGTCCAGCATGGCCAGTTTGACTTTATCACCGCTGTTTACAGAAAGATCGGTGCGAGGAACTATAACGGTTTGTCCTTGTTCTGCGAACGGATTTGCTTGTGAAACTTGAGGTGTTTCTGTGATTTTAACAGTTAAATTGCTTTGAGCTATAGCAATGTTACTGACTCTAACATTTGCGCCCATCACAATCACACCGGAGCGCTCAGATATAACAATGCGCGCAGGTTGGTCAGGCTGGATTGGTAATTGTTCGATGTCTGTAATTAGATCAACAATAGAGCCTTTATAGTTTACAGGGCGTTTAATAATGACGCTGGCTGAATTTTCAGCACTGGCAATTAAGGAAGATGTAAAACCGTTAATAGCTTGTGCAATTCGGCGGGAAGTTGTGAAGTCAGGATTTTTAAGCGCAAGACGTACTTGTTGGAGTTGTTCAAAATCAAAATTTATTTCACGTTCAACAATAGCTCCTTCAGAGATGCGCCCTGATGTTGGTATATTTTGCGTAATTGTTGCTGAGTCACCTTGAACGCTAAATCCTGAGATACTTATTTCACCTTGAGCTACGGCATAAACCTCGCCATCAGCAGCCAGAACAGGAGTTACCAAAAGCGTACCGCCTTGCAGGCTTGTTGCATCACCCAATGAAGAAATACTTACGTCAATGCGTGAGCCTTGGTTTGCAAATGGGGGCAGGGTAGCCGTTACAATTACGGCTGCGACGTTGCCGGTATTCATATTTTGATCGCGGATATTAACGCCAAGGCGTTCTAACATTGCAATCATGCTTTGTTTGGTAAATGGTGAATTGTTGAGACTATCACCGGTTCCGTTAAGCCCGACAACAAGCCCGTATCCAATAAGCTGGTTGTCACGCACGCTTTCAATATCAACAATGTCTTTGATTCGAGATGTTTTTGCAAAGGCATGAGAACACACAAAACTTAAAAGTAGTCCAGTCACCAAAAAAATGAATAGAGTTTGGGAGAGAGATACATTGGTAATTGGCAACCGGAGACATCTTTTATTATAAGTGTCCGATTTATGTGCGGTAAGTTTCTTTATTTTTTCAAGTAAACAGAACATTGGATGTTTGATTTTCCTTTTATATATCCACTTTTTATGTATTCATTTTGCGTATATGTTAGATTTGCTTTGAGTGTTTATCATCATAATTTCTACGCGCTTTTCTTATATGCGAATGCTGTGCCAGTTTTTTTGATGGTGGAAATCTTTATTTTTCAATCTGTTGTGAGTATTGTATGTATATAAAAACAGGAAAAAACTGCTCTTGTTATTTTAAAAGAGGAGGAATAGGCAATTCTTTCCTCCACTGTTAATGGTGATGCGCTATAATAAAAACAAAAAGGGTATTCATTAATGAAAATTCAAGGGACAGGTCAGACTCAGGATTCTTCAAAAACGAAGAAGAAAGGTAAAGCCTCCGCATCGGATGGTAGCTTTGAGTCTTTTATATCTTCAGGGGTTAAAGATGCAGAGGCAACAAAGGCCATGCATTCTATTGCGCAGGTTGATGCTTTGTTATCTGTTCAGGAGGCGGAAGATCCTACAGCACATGCGGCAAAGCAGCGCATGCATCGTCGTTCTACAACTATTTTGGGTGAACTGGATAATATACGTATGGCAATGTTGAATGGTAATATGACAGTTGGTCATATGCTTGATATTGCTGATGTTGTAGCTTCTCATAGGGAGAAAATTGCAGATCCGGTAATGACAGCAATTATGGATGAGATTGACTTGCGTGCGCAGGTAGAGCTTGCTAAAATTCGTGTTGCTTTGGACTTGCATGAATCAAAGAATGTAAAAGGGAAAAACTCGGCGTTAATATAGTAATATTTTTTTAGGCTTGTTTTTAATGCATTGTATGCGTATATTCCCCTCTTCGTTTTGTTTAAGGGTAACTGTGGAGTGAAAGGAACAGATTACTATGGCTTCACCAAAGAAGGTAATTGTAGATTCAAAATATGATCCTGAAAAGGATAAGGGCGAGTTTATGAATCCAGTAATGCTGGAATATTTCCGTCAGCGTCTTATTGATTGGCGTGAAGAATTGATTGTTGAATCTGAAAATACAATTCATGAGACACTGCAAACTACAGAGCTGCAAAAGCCTGATTTGGCTGATCGTGCTTCAGCGGAAACGGATCATGCTCTGGAATTACGTACTCGTGATCGTGAGCGTAAGCTAATCAGCAAAATCAATCAGGCAATTGGGCGCATTGATAGTGAAGAATACGGATATTGTGAAGAAACCGGTGAGCCTATTTCTCTTGCACGCTTAAAAGTGCGTCCTAATGCTACGATGACTATCGAGGCACAGGAACTTCACGAGCGTATGGAAAAAACCCATAGAGACGAGTAATCTCTGTTTTTAATATAAATTATTGTACCGTGTGACTGCACGGCGGGCGTAAGCCCGAAGTATGTCCGGCGTTTGAGGACTTGTATTAAAAATCTGATATTTTTAATCCGAATTATTGTAAAGTGATTTTGAATAAGAATCATACAAATTTGTACATTTGTTTACCTGCCATTGTACCTTTCTATAAATAGTCGTAAAATCTATTCATACGAATCAAAGGATGTTAAAAATCTTTCGGAGCACTATGTGTTTTGCAGGGTTATACAGGGAAGTTCGAGAGTAATGAATGATGCAAAGCAAATCATTATGAACTATACGACTCCTCCGGGTCTGGATGATTTGGAGGATATTGCCGGAGAGATTATGAGTGCTTTGCCGGAGGAAATTCTTGATTTTTGTGAAAATTTAGCGGTTCAGATAGAAGATTTTCCTGATGAGGTAATAGCTCAAGATCTGGATATTGATGATTCATATGATTTACTTTCTTTATACAAAAGCGGAAAAGAGATTTCTCCCGGTGTTGAAAAGAAAACTGTAAGTGATGATGATGTTTTGTTTCTTTACCGTAGGCCAATTCTGGATATGTGGTGCGAAAGTGGTGAAAATCTGACATTATTGCTTCGTCAGATTATTATTGAAGAACTGGGGCGGTATTTTGATTTTTCTGATGAAGAGATTAGCGATATGAACCGGCGTCATTATCAGGGGATGTTTTAATTTATACTTTAATTTGAAATTATATAGTATTATCAACTCTGTGCTAGAATGGTAGGGTGGCTTTAAGTGTAGTGAGTTAGGTGTTTTAGTTGTGCGAATAGTTTTTTATCTTATATTTATGTCTGTTCTTGCTGGTTTTTCATCGGCAAGCCTTTCTGCAATTTTGCCGGGAACATCCTGTGATGTTGATGTTATGGATATTATGGAGGCTAAAGCATGGATGGAAGGTAAGCGTGAGATGGAAGCCGCGCAGTTGCTTATTCTTAAACCTGATAGTGTCCTTGAATATTCATGTTTTAAAACGCGTTTACAGCAGCTAGCTTCTTTACCGCCATGGAGTAATATTGAAGGGAATATGGGCACTGCGTTGAATAACCTTGTTGGAGAGCCTACTGATGAATTTTTAAAGAATTTTAGCCATGGCCTTGGGGGAGGAACGCATAGCGGTAACGTGACTTGTGATGCGATGTCGGCTGTTTGGGAAACGTTGAAATGTAATAATATGGAGAAAGCAGATTTCTGGACATTTCAGGAATTGCTGGATAAAGATCCTAGAGTATTGCCTAAAGCTTGTAATGAAGGTATGCGCACTGCTACATGGGATATGGCTATTTTATCTTCAAATACAGAGCCTGATGCATTAGGTGGTGTGGATGATTTTGAATCATATCTGAAGAGGATGAATTCTTCATTATGTGGCACTCCTATTCCTACCGGACTTATGGTTTTTATGCCAAAAGGAAACTCTTATGCTGATGCCGTATGCTCTGCGCCGGGTTGTTATTATAATGGTAGCTCTTGCAATAAGAGGTAGATTAGTATACGGATTTTATGTTTTATATATTACATAAGCCCTTTTTCCATGAAAAAGCTCATACGCTTTGCAAAACCTGCCGGATCTTTAAGAGATTCACCTTGGATAATCCGCGCCTGTTCAAGTAATAATTGAGCGGCATCATTAAAGTTTTCATTATTATTATCATTATGGCTTAAGGTTGCCAGTTTTTTAATGAGAGGATGATCTTCATTTATTTCTAGAATAGGCTTTGTTTCTCCTGAATATTGCTGGTGAATTTTCAATACGCGCTCCATATGCATATCAACACCGCTTTCAGAGGCAACAAGGCAAACTGGAGAATTTGTTAGTCGTTTTGAAGGGCGGACATTCTCGACATCTTCTTTCAATATTTCTTTTAAACGTTCGCTTAGTTTGTTTATTTTTTCTGATGACTCATTAGATTTTCCATTATCTTTATCATTATCTTTGTTATCATTATCATCAAGGTTGATATCACCCTTGGTTACTGACTTGAATTTTTTGCCTTGGAAGTCCTCAACTTGTTGTAACCAGAAATCATCAATTGTATCAGTGAAGAACATGACTTCAATATTGCGGGATTTAAAGCCTTCGATTTGCGGAGAGTTCTTTAATGCTTCGGTATTTTCACCGCTTATATAGTAAATTTCGTTCTGTCCGTCTTTCATGCGTTTGACATATTCAGACAGGCTTACAAATTTTTCACCATCTTCATGTGTAGAATAAAAGCGACAAACTTTAAAAATAGCATCGCGATGCTCAACAGCATCATAAAGCCCTTCTTTAAGCGCACTACCAAATTGTCCCCAAAATGTAATGAAAGCATGTGGTTCATCACGGGAGAGTTTATCAAGGTCGCTTAATATTCGTTTGGTAATGCCTGTACGAATTTTCGCCAGTACAGGGTTGTATTGTAAGGATTCGCGGTTGATATTGAGAGGAAGATCCTCGGAGTCTATTATACCTCGTACAAAGCGCAGCCATGGATACATTAGACCATCAAGATCATCAGCAATCATGACACGGCGTATATAAAGTCGCACTGAGCTTTTACGTGAGGGATCGTATAAATCCCATGGGCGCATGGTTGGTAGAAAGAGCAGGGCGGTATATTCGATTTTCCCTTCCGCATGCCAGTGTGAGGTCATTTGCGGTTCATCAAAACCGTGTGTGATATGGCGGTAAAATTCGTCATATTGTTCTTTTGTAATCTCGCTCTTAGGACGAGCCCAAAGCGCAGATGCACTATTAATTGGCTGTCCTTCGCCTTTATCCGTTTCATCAGATGTGTTTAGGAATATTTTGATATTAATATTGTCTGAATATTGCTGAACAGTTTGCTTTATTTTTTCATCAAGAAGAAATTCCGAGCCTTCATCTTTAATGTTTAATATAACGACAGTTCCCCGATCTCCATCTAGCAATTCTTTTTCATTTGCCGAGGCGTTGCGCACTTCGAATCCTGAACGGCCATCTGACTCCCAAACCCATATGCTTTTGCTGCCGGCCTTGCGTGAAATTACCGTAACTCTATCAGCAACCATGTATGAGGCATAAAACCCGACACCAAATTGACCTATAAGGTTAAGGCGATCTTTTTGCTCTTTGGTTTTACTCATCTTTTCCATAAGCGATGCTGTGCCTGATTTTGCAATAGTGCCAAGATTATCGGTTAGCTCTTTTTTGTTCATTCCAACGCCGTTATCAATGATTGTTAGCGTTCGAGTTTCCGTATCTTTGTGTATATGAATGCGGAAATTAGGGTTATCAGCGATGAGTTCAGGTTTGGTTATTGCGTCATATCGAAGCCTGTCGCAAGCATCGGCAGAGTTTGAAATAAGTTCACGCAGAAAAATATCGTGATTGGTGTAGAGCGCATTGGCTACAATATCGAGTAAACGCGATATATCAGCATTAAAGCTTTGATTTTGTGTTGTCATACGAGTTTATATGGCGCAGTTTTTTGAATTTTTCAAGAGGACTTTACAAAAATAATATGTTTATAAATGTTAAATCACTGCAAAAACTTTTTGTTTACGTAATAAAACCGCCTACATAAGCTGGCGGAGATTTATGTAGACGGATTTGTGGTGTTTCTAATGAATATATTCCTATACTTTTTCCCAAAAGTCAAGAAGTTTTTTCAATATTATTTTTTTCAATACTTTTAATGTGAATATAGTGTATACAATCATGCAGTCACAATTAATAATAAAGGTTAAGCATATGAAACAGTTTTCTTTAATGGTCATGATTTTGGCAGTGTTTTCTTTGAGCGCGTGTGAAACCTTGCAAGGACGTGGTAATAAAGAGTTAGTTGGTGGTGGAACAGGTGCTTTGCTTGGAGGACTTCTTGGCTCACAAGTTGGTGGAGGCTCAGGTTCTAAATGGGCTACAGGTGTTGGAGTTTTGTTAGGCGCTTTGGTTGGAAGCGAGGTTGGACGCTCACTGGATAAGGCCGATATGGTTTATGCAGGACAGGCAAATGTTCAAGCGCATTCTTCTGCTATTGGCGAGCCTATTTCATGGAATAATCCTGAAAGTGGGAATTCCGGCACTGTGACAGCAATTCGTGATGGTTATAGTTCTTCAGGGCGTTATTGTCGTGAATATAGTCAAGAAATTATTGTTGGTGGAAATAAGCAAGAGGCTTATGGCACAGCCTGTCAGCAACCTGATGGAAGTTGGGAAATTGTAAATTAAGATTTTTCTTTTTATAAACATTGAGGCTGCCTTGTGAAGGGCAGCTTTTTTGTTGATTTGTGCTTAATATCTTTACGAATCAATTGAATTGTGTAGGATGCGTAAGGCTTTGTGAAGTCATAAGGTAATTGTGAATATTTCCTAGAAAAGAAAATGAATAAAACTGGAAAAGAAAATGAATAAAAGTAATAAATTTTTAGATGGTAAAAAAGGCCTGATTATGGGTGTGGCGAATGATCGTTCTATTGCATGGGGGATTGCGATGGCTGTGGCGGATAGTGGTGCACAGCTTGCTTTTACCTATCAAGGCGATGCACTGAAAAAACGTGTAGAGCCACTGGCTGAGAGCGTAGGGTCAAATATTATTGTACCGTGTGATGTTACGGATGAAGCCAGTGTCGATGCAACTTTTCAGCGTATAAAAGATGAATGGGGTGAGTTGGATTTTGTTGTGCATGCTATTGCTTATTCTGACAGAAATGAGCTTGGCGGTCTTTATGTGGATACAAGTCGTGATAATTTTAATCGTACAATGGATATTTCCGTGTATTCTTTTACCGCTATAGCCCAGAGAGCAGCTCTATTGATGAAAAATGGCGGAAGTCTTGTGACTCTTACTTATTATGGGGCAGAGCAGGTAATGCCTCATTATAATGTCATGGGCGTTGCCAAGGCAGCTTTGGAGGCTTCTGTACGTTATTTGGCATCTGATCTGGGATCGAAAAATATTCGTGTAAATGCAATTTCTGCAGGGCCGATAAAAACTCTAGCAGCAAATGGTATCGGTGATTTTCGTCATATTCTGAGATGGAATGAGTTGAATGCTCCGCTTAAGCGCAATGTTACAATTAATGATATAGGGCGAGCAGGGTTGTTTTTATTGTCTGATCTGAGTAGTGGAGTTACAGGAGAAGTAGTTCATGTTGATTCCGGTTATCATACAGTTGGAATGATGGCTGTTGATTCTATTGCAGAGACAGCGGAGCTTTTACAAAAAATGGTTCCAAAGAAAAAATCAGATTAGGAGATATTAAATGTCATATTTTGTAATAATAGCCAGAGATGGAATAGATGAAGGTGCGTTAGATAGGCGCAATGCTGTGCGTGATGCACATATGGAAAAGGTGAATGCAGGGATTGATACCGGTCAAAATATTATGGGAGCAGCAATGCTTGATGATAATGGCAATATGTGTGGTTCTATAATGACTGTTAAGTTTGAAGATCGCGCTGCGCTGGATGAATATTTAAAGGCTGAGCCTTATGTAATTGGTAATGTCTGGCAGGATATTGAAGTTATTGAATGTAAAATCCCGCTCAAATTTCTTGATGTGTAGGGTGATTTTATAATTATACTGATTTGACTTTAGTTTTTATTATAGCTCAAATAGCAGTAAAAAATTGACAAATATCCCAAAACCTTTATAAATCCCTTCATTCCCAAGAAAGAGGGCAGTAGGTCTGCTCCGTTGAGGATTTATCTTCAAACCTGTGATGGTCTATTGGGACAATTTAAAAAGAAGGAAACCGCGAAAATGAGTGGTAAACGTATACAAGCTAAACATAAAATTGATCGCCGTGTTGGTGCAAATTTATGGGGTCGACCAAAATCTCCTTTTAATACACGTCAGACAGTTCCGGGCATGCATGGTGCAGGTCGCCGTGGAAAGCCAACTGATTATGGTATTCAGTTGATGGCTAAGCAAAAGCTTAAGGGTTATTACGGCAGCATTGGTGAAAAGCAATTTCGTAGTTACTATAAAGAGGCTGTGCGTCTTCGTGGTGATACAGGTCAGAATCTTGTAGGCTTGCTTGAGCGTCGTTTGGATGCGGTGGTTTATAGAGCTAGTTTTGTACCGACTGTTTTTGCCGCGCGTCAGTTTGTAAATCACAAGCACGTAACAGTTAATGGTAAGGTTGTGAACATTCCGTCTTATCAGCTTAAAGAAGGTGATGTCGTTGAAGTTAAGAAAGAATCATGGGAACTTCCAATGGTTTTACAAGCAATTGGTACACCTGAAAGAGATGTACCTGAATATGTTGATGTTGATTATAAAGCTATGAAAGCTATATTTTTGCGCATTCCTAAGTTGGATGAGATTCCATATCCTGTTCAAATGGAACCTTATTTGGTTGTGGAATTTTATTCGCGTTAAGTGATTTGGTTATTTTCATTCATTTTTTAGGTTTCTTTTTTCCAATAAGAGAGGAAATTATACCATGAAATGTTTTAAGTTCCTGATCGCTTAGCTCTGTACGCATGAATATATTGCGTATATTGCGGAGCATGGTAGGCCTTAGTTCTTCATCACGAAAAAAAGCTCCTTTATCCAGCTCTGTTTCAAGGCGCATAAGAAATTCATCAAGCTTGTCATGTGATGCAGGAAAGCTATCGCCCATATTTAATGTTTTAGATGATATGTTGTTATGAACTTTATTCAATTCGTAAGAAGTTAAAAGAACAGCTTGTCCTAGATTTAAGGAAGAAAATGCCGGATTGGTCGGAATATGAAGCGTTGCATTGCATTTAGATAGTTCTTCATTCTCAAGTCCGTTGCGCTCTGATCCAAATACGAAGCCAATTTTTTGTTTATTTTGTGAACGTTTTTGCCCATCGGATACAGCATCTTTAATTGTGAATACAGGTTTTATCATATTGCGCGTTCTGGCGGTTGTGCCATAGATAAAATGTAAATCCGATATAGCACTGGAAAATGATTCAAATATTTGAACTGACGGTATTATATCCAATGCTCCACAGGACATTTCATTAGCTTTTTGATTTGGCCAACCATCGCGTGGAGTTACAATACGAAGATCATTCAATTCAAAATTAAGCATAGCTCGTGCTGCTGCGCCTATGTTTTCACCCATTTGTGGAGAAACTAAAATTATAGCCGGTGATGGCATTCTTACAGAACCCTATTATAATAATTGCATTAAAAATCTGACATCTTTAATATTTTGTTCCTGAAAGTCTTTTTTTAACTTTCTCCGATCCAATAAGTAAGAGTAAGCCGGCAAGTTCAGGGCCGTGACTCATTCCGGTAATAGCTTGTCTTAAAGGCATGAAGAGTTGTTTACCTTTTCGTCCGGTTTTGTTTTTTATAGCTGATGTCCATTCATTCCATGTATTTTCATTCCAAGGAGTATCTGGAAGCAAAGCAGCAGCTTCAGCAATAAAAGCAGGATCTTCAATAACAGGCTCAATAGGTGATTTGGCTACTTTCCACCATTCTTTTATATCTTTGAGTCTTTCAAGATTGGAACGTACGGCAAGCCAGAATTCTTCATCCAGATCTTGCAAACCCATTTGTGCCAAGCGTACGTTGATATCTTCAAACTCGGTTTTATGAATAATTTTTGAATTAAGACGTAAAAGTTCATTAGGGTCAAATTTTGGAGTAGAACGTGAGAATTTAGAAAAATCAAAGCTTTCAATAAGTGGCTCAATTTCTTTGAAAGCATCAATAGGATCTGATGTTCCAATTCGTGCAAGTAGACTCGTAATAGCCATAGGCTCTAACCCGTCATCATCTCTTAAGTCTTTAATGCTGAGTGAGCCAAGGCGTTTTGAAAGTTTGCCTCCTTCATTATCTGAAATTAGAGACATATGCGCAAATTTAGGTGGCTTAGCGCCGAGAGCTTCAAACATTTGCACATGAGTTGCTGTATTCGACACATGATCTTCACCACGTATAACATGCGTAATGTTAAAATCAATATCATCAATAACCGAGCAAAGATGATAAAGCGGGCTTCCATCCTCGCGTATAACAACCGGATCGGATTGATCTTTGCCATGAAATTTTGTTTCACCTCTAATAAGGTCATTCCATTTAATTGGCTCGTGGTCTAGTTTAAAACGCCAATGCGGTTTAAGACCTTCAGCTATATAATCTTCTTTTTTCCTATCTGTAAGCTCTAATGCTGAGCGGTCATATATTGGAGGTTGACCGCGAGAAAGTAGACTTTTACGTTTTAAAGACAGTTCTTCTGCTGTTTCAAAGCATGGATAGAGCTTTCCGTCATTCTTAAGTTTTTCAATTTGTTCAGCATAACGTTCAAGGCGGTTCTTTTGGTTAGCTTTTTCATCCCATTGTAATCCCATCCAAATCAGGCTGTCTTCTATGGCTGTTTCATATTCTGCCTTTGAGCGTTCAATGTCCGTATCATCAATACGTAATAAAAGATGCCCACCGGATTTGCGTGCAAATAACCATGTAATAATAGCAGTACGCGCATTTCCTACGTGTAGATATCCGGTTGGTGATGGGGCAAAACGTACTTTTATAGTCATGTTTTAATCCTGATTATAGTAGAGTGAGAGAAATATTTTTTCATCTGGAACGAGATAATAAATAGAGAATTTATTTAGATTTTTCAATGATGTTCATAAAATGATTAGTAATAGGGTATCTGCGGTCACGTCCAAATGCTCGAGATGTAATTTTGATTCCTGGAGGAGCTTGTCTGCGTTTGTATTCGGCTTTATCCAGCATAGTCCATATACGAGTGATT